>PKTR01000007.1 GCA_002869065.1 Hyphomicrobiales bacterium | reverse complement strand
GAAGCGTTGCAGCTTGCCTATCTCGACATGGCCAAGGACACGCTTGCCATCCGCAAGCGCCGCGCCGAAAAACGCAAAAAAATGATGCAGCAATAAGGGCTGCGTCGACGCGGCGGGGGTTCGCCTCGCCGCGACCGACCGGTCCGTATTCTCAATGCATGTGAACGGTGAGGCGTGCCTCGCACCGTAAGGGGTGACGTGTATCCGGCATTCGGAACCAGCGTTCCGGCCGGGCTGGTGTCGCGCGCCTGCCGTTCCGCGAAAAAAAGCGAAAACAAAATCATGAAAAAGATCGTGTTCGCCGCCCTGTGCGCGGCAATGACCGGGGTTGTCTCCCTGCCTGCCGAGGCCAAGACCGTGACCGACGTGCTCGGTCGCCAGGTCGAGGTGCCGGACAACCCGCAGCGTGTGCTGCTCGGGTTTTACTTCGAGGACTTCTACGCCATCGTCGGCGACAACGCCTACGACCGGGTCGTCGGCATTTCGCGCGGCCGCTGGCATGACTGGCGCAATTCGCAATGGAAGGCCTACGCCAAGGTCGCGCCGAAGATCGAGGATTTCGTCGATATCGGCATGACGAGCAACGCCGAGATGAATCTCGAGTCGGCGCTTGCGGCCCGCCCCGACGTCGCCATCCTGGCGGCTGCCCAGTACAAGGCGCTCGGGGAAACGGCGGAGAAGCTCGAGGCGGCGGGCGTGCCGATCGTGACCGTCGACTTCAACGCCCAGACCGTGCCGACCCATGTGGCGAGCGCGCTGACGATCGGCGCGGTGATGGGCACCGAGGAGCGGGCGAAGAAACTGGCCGACGAATACCAGGCTGCCGTCGCCGATGTGCAGGCGCGGATCGCCAAGGCCGGCGGCGAGAAGAAGCGTGTCTATGTCGAGCTCGGCAACAAGGGCGCCGGCGAATACAGCGTCAGCTATGCCAAGCAGATGTGGGGTGGCGTGATCGATCTGGCCGGCGGCGCCAACATTGCCGACGGCGCGATCGAGGGTCGCGCGCCGCTCAATCCCGAGCATGTGCTGGCCAGCAATCCGCAGGTCGTTCTGATCGCCGGGTCCTACTGGACCAGGACCGAGGGTTCGGTCGTGATGGGTTTCGGCGTCGACACTGAAAAGACCAAGGCGGGTCTGCGGCCGTACACCGGACGTGCCGGCTGGTCCGAGCTCGATGCGGTGAAGAACGGCCAGGTCTACGCCGTCTATCACGGTGGCGCGCGCACGCTCTACGACTATGCGTTGCTGCAGTACATCGCCAAGGCGCTCTACCCGGAAGCCTTCGCCGATGTCGATCCGCAGGCGACGCTGGAGCGGTTCTACGAGACCTATCTGCCGATCAGGGCGGAAGGCTCGTTCATGGTCCATCTCGACTGATCATTCGGGATCGGCGGCGCGGCAAAAGCGTGCCGCCGATCCTTTCCCTCGGGGGGATTGGCCATGTCCGTTTCGGCTTCTCAGACGATCGCATCCGAATACCACCGCCAGACCCGACGCAAGATCGGGCGGGTGGGGTTGTTCGCGCTCGCGTGCCTGTTCGGCACGCTTCTCGATGTTCTCACGGGACCGGCGTTTCTGTCGCCGCAGGCCGTTTTGTCGACCCTCATCTACGGACGCGAGAGCGACCCGATGATGGCGGCAATCGTGTTCAATGTGCGCCTGCCGATGACGGTGATGGCGCTGGTGGTCGGCGCCTCGCTCGGGGTTGCCGGCGTCGAGATGCAGACCATTCTCGGCAACCCGCTGGCGAGCCCCTATACGCTGGGGTTTTCGGCAGCCGCCGGGTTCGGTGCGGCGCTCGCCATTCTGGTCGGTATCCAGTTGCCGCTTCTTGCCGCGCTCACCGTGCCGACGGTCGCGTTCGCGTTCGCCACCTTTGCCTGCCTCATCGTCTACGCGCTTGCGCGGGCGCGCGGGGTGACGTCGGAAATCATGATCCTGTCGGGTATCGCGACGCTGTTCCTGTTCCAGTCGGCGCAGTCGTTGGTGCAGTATCTCGCGGCGCCGGAAGTGTTGCAGCAGATCGTTTTCTGGCTGTTCGGCTCGCTGTTGAAGGCGACCTGGACCAGCGTGACGATCTCCGGGCTGATCTTTCTCTTCGCTGTCGGAGCTCTCATCCCCGATTTCTGGCGGCTGACGGCGTTGCGGCTTGGGGACGAACGGGTCCGCAGCCTCGGGATCAATGTCGATCGCCTGCGGCTGCGGGTCTTCGTGCTGGTCTCCCTGCTGACCGCGGGGGCGGTCGCCTTCGTCGGTACGATCGGCTTCGTTGGTCTGGTGGCGCCGCATCTGGCGCGCATGGCGGTCGGCGAGGATCAGCGCTTCCTCGTGCCCGCCTCAGGGCTTGCCGGCGCTTTCGTCATGGTCGCGGCTTCGGTCGCCTCGAAGATGATTTCGCCCGGCGCAATCATTCCAATCGGTATCGTCACGGCGGTGGTCGGCGTGCCGTTCATGTTCGCTCTCATCCTGAAAAGCAGGAGGTCGTTCTGGTGATGCTGAAGCTCCACGATGTTTCCGTTTCCTACGGCGCCACGCCGGTTCTCACCGACGTTTCGGCCGGCTTGCCGGCGTCCGGGATCACCGCGCTGATCGGTCCGAACGGGACCGGCAAATCGACGCTCCTGAAGGCCGTTGCCGGCATGATCCCGGCAACCGGGAATATCGCCTATGCCGACCGGCCGTTGGTCGAAAGCGAGGTCGCCTACATGCCGCAGGACACCAGTCAGAAATCGGCGTTGACGGTGTTCGAGGTGATCCTGCTCGGGCGGCTCAAGTCTCTGTCGTTACGGGTCGATCCGGCGCTGGTCGACGAGGCAGCGTCATTGATCGCCGCCTTCAATCTGCAGGCACTGCAGGAACGTACGCTCGATCGTCTCAGCGGTGGCCAACGGCAGATGGTGTTCCTGCTGCAGAGCCTGTTCCGCCGGCCGCAGATCCTTCTTCTCGATGAGCCGACGGCGGCGCTCGACATGAAGCATCAGCTTTTCGTGCTCGACACCATCCGCCGCTATTGCCGCGAGCACGGCATTGTCGCTGTGGCGGCGATCCACGACCTGACCCTTGCGGCGCGTTTTTCGGATCGGGTGCTGTGCCTCGACAAGGGGCGGGTCCATGCCGAGGGAACACCCGCCGAGGTGCTGACGACGGCGATGATCCGCGAGGTCTATCGGGTCGAGGCGGAGGTATTGAAGAGTTCGTCGGGCCACCTGTCGATTATTCCGCTTGGAGCGATGGCCGCATGATGCCGGATGCCCCCACGCCCTATGTCCTGCAGGTCTGCCGCGGTTGCCAGCTGCCGGCCCATGAGGGCACCGATCGTTCGCCGACGGATGGTGAGCGGGTGATCGCGCTGTGCCGACGCCTGCTCGACGAAAACGAGTTCGGCGTTGCCTTCGTCATCCGCGAATATCCCTGCCTCGGCGGCTGCAATCGCCGTTGCCGGCTGTCGTTTGGCGGGCCGGGTATGTGGTCCTGGCTGATTGGCGATATCGACCCCGAAAAGGACGGTCCCTTCATCGTCGAGACGCTGCGGGCGTGGCTGGCAGCAGAGAACGGGCTTATTCCGAAACCCGAACGTTCCAAGCGGCTTGTCGCCAAGGCGCTGGGTCGCGTACCACCGCTTTGATGTCGCTGGGGAAATTTGCAATCTGTGCGAGCTTCGTGCTCTTACGAACGCTTCTCATGCGTGTGTCAAAAAATCGCATCCATCTGAAATATATGGAAAAATTCGAGAAAACTGGTATAATAAAGAAAGAATAAATTCCCCCAACTTTGGAAACAATTCATGGGGAGGGTGCAATGGCACAAGTGGTTGGCACGGATGGCCCCGACACATTGAACGGGACCGCACTCGCCGATCTGATCCAGGGCAAAGGCGGAGATGACCTTGCCTATGGTTTCGGCGGCAACGATGAAATCACACTCGATTATCTCGACTCGATGATCGGCAACGACACCGCCTATGGCGGTGACGGGGACGACAGCATCTGGGGATATGCGGGGAACGACCTGCTCTATGGTGAAGGCGGTGACGATTGGCACCTCGACGGTGGCGAGGGTGACGACACCGTCTTTGGCGGACCGGGCGTTGACCGCATCATTGGTCGTGGAGGCAATGACAAGCTTTATGGCGGCGTCGACGACGATCATCTGTGGGGCGATGACGGCAACGACACGCTGAATGGCGGCGACGGGGCCGACAGCATGGAAGGCGGTGCCGGCAACGACATTTATGTCGTGAACACGATCGACGACTACATCTACGAGTCGCCGGGGAATGGTTTTGACCAGATCAACACGTCGGTGTCCGGCTTCACGCTTCCCGACAATGTCGAGGCCTTGCGATATATCGGCACCGGCGGCTATCTCGGCTTGGGCAATGCCTCTGCAAACCGTCTGTTCGGCGCCAGCGGGGGCGACACGCTGAAAGGTCTCGCCGGCAACGACTCGCTGTTCGGTAACGGCGGGAACGACCGTCTCGAGGGTGGTTTCGGACGCGATTGCCTCGACGGAGGAGCGGGAAAGGATATCGCGCTGTTCCTGGGTAACCGGGATATCACCGTCGATCTACGGGTGACGGGTGAGCAGGATACCGGCCTTGGCATCGATATGCTCACCAGGATCGAGAACGTGATCTCCGGACGCGGTGACGACCGGCTTGTCGGCAATGCCGGCGGCAATCGGCTGATCGGCAATACCGGAAATGACACGCTTCTCGGCCTTGGCGGCAACGACTGGCTGAACGGCGGCGGTGGCGCGGATGTGCTCAATGGCGGTCCCGGCGCCGACACCTTGTACGGCAATGCGGGCAACGACATCCTGCGAGGGGGCGGAGGCGTCGACCAGCTCTATGGCGGTCTCGGCAACGATCTGCTGGATGGCGGCCTTGGTGACGACTACTTGGCCGGTGCCGGCGGCAATGACACGCTCCGGGGCGCCGGTGGGGACGATTTCCTGTTCGGTGGCGTCGGCAAGGATCGTCTGATCGGCGGCGCGGGTGACGACACCCTTTCGGGTGGCGGCGGCGAGGACCGGGCGATCTATATTGGTTCGGTCGATCGCTACACCTTCACGGAGATGCCGCATGGCGACGTTCGTGTCGTCGACACGGACGGCGTGTTCGGCACGGATTTCCTGGTCGACGTCGAGAAGGTCGTTATCGGCGGCACGGTGTTCGATATCGCCGATCTGCTGTGATCCCACATTTGCGCACGAAAAAAGGGCAGCGGTTTCGCTGCCCTTTTGCTGTTTGGCGTGGCTTGTCGGCTGGCTTCAGCTGCGGTTTGTCGCGGCGCGATACCAGTCGACGATCATGCGGCGTTCTTCCGGCTCCATGAAGGAAACGTTGGCGGGCGGCATGGCGTGGCTCGCGCCGGCCTGAAGGAAGATTTCGCGGGCGTGGCGGGCAATCCCTTCCGCGGTATCGAGTTCGACCCCCTTCGGAGCCCAGTGGATGCCATCCCAGGCGGGTTCGGCCGTGTGGCACATCGAGCAGCGGCCAAGCACGACCGTTTCGACATCCTCGAAGCCGGCCGCCGAGACGAAGCGTTGCTGCGTCGGGGTGAGCGCCGCGCTTTCGTCGTTCGTGCTGTCGCTTGCCGTCAGCATTGGCGCCATCGACAGCGCGACAATGGCGAGGAACAGCGCGACGGTCGCGGCCCAGGTCCAGCGCGGGTTGCCGGTGCGGGCGTGCAGGCTGTTGAAATAGTGGCGGATGGTGACGCCCATCAGGAACACCAGGCTGGCGATGATCCAGTTGTACTCGCTGGCGAACGCGAGCGGGTAGTGGTTCGACAGCATGAAGAACAGCACCGGCAGCGTCAGGTAGTTGTTGTGGGTCGAGCGCTGCTTGGCGATCTTGCCGTATTTCGGGTCGGGCGTGCGGCCCGCCTTCAGGTCGGCGACGACGATCTTCTGGTTCGGGATGATGATCAAGAAGACGTTGGCCGACATGATGGTCGCGGTCAGCGCGCCGAGATGGAGCAGCGCGGCGCGGCCGGTGAACACATGGGTCAGCGCCCAGGCGAGGATCACCAGCACCACGTAGAGGCCGATCATCAACGTGGTGTTGTCGTCGCCGAAGCGGCTCTTGCAGATCAGGTCGTAGGCGACCCAGCCGACGCCGAGGATGGCGAGCGAGATCAGAATGCCGATCATCGGGGAGATATCGAGCACGTTCGGGTCGACGAGATAGAGATCGGCGCCGAGATAGTAGACCAGCACCATCATCGCGAAGCCGGAAATCCAGGTCCAGTAGCTCTCCCATTTGAACCAGGTCAGGTGCTCGGGCATCTGCTCGGGCGCGACCAGATATTTCTGGATGTGGTAGAAGCCGCCGCCATGCACCTGCCATTCCTCGCCATGGGCGCCGGCCGGCAGGTTGGGCACCTTGCGCAGACCGAGGTCGAGGGCGATGAAGTAGAAGGACGAGCCGATCCAGGCGATGCCGGTTATGACGTGCAGCCAGCGCACGGCGAATTCAGCCCAGGCGGTCAGAATGACGGTGTCGATCATTGTCGTGTTCCCCCATCCCCGCGATGCCGGTCCCAAAGGCGCATTCTTCGGGAAATCCGGTCAATCTGCGAAGACTTTCAAAAAAATCCAAACAATCCTAAGGTCCGCTCATGAGCTATGTGAGCAATGTGCGCATGTTCGTGAGGGTGTTCGAGCTCGGCAGCATGTCGGCCGCGGCTTGGGATCAGCGCGTCTCGCCGGCGGTCGCCTCGAGCCGCATCGCTGAGCTTGAAAAGCATCTTGGCGCGCGGCTGTTCAACCGCACCACGCGCAAACTGCAGCCGACCGAGCACGGCAAGGTCTTCTACGAGGGCGCGACCAAGATCCTGGAGACCATCGAGTGGGCGGAATCGGCGGTCGCCGATATCACCAACAATCCGCGCGGCTCGATCTTCGTTGCCGCGCCGCTCGGTGTCGGGCGCCGTTTTGTCGCGCCGTACGTGCCCGCCTTCAATGCGCTCTACCCGGAAATCGACGTGCGGCTGCGGCTGTCGGACCGCAAGGTCGATGTCACCGCGGAAGGGCTCGACGTTACCTTCGTGCTTGGCCGCATCGAGGATTCGGCGCTGAAGATGCGCATGATCGCGGAGTGCCCGCGGGTTTTGTGCGCGGCGCCGTCCTACATCGCCAAACACGGGCATCCGAAAACCGGGCGCGAACTGGTCGATCACAAGCACGATTGCCTGCTGTTGCGCTTTCCCGGCACCAACGAGCCGCGCTGGACGCTTTCGGGCGCCAACGGGCCGGAGAGTTTCGAGGTTTCGGGACCGTTCGAATCCGACGATGGCGACGTGCTGACGGAGTGGGCGCTGGCCGGTTGCGGCGTCGTCAACAAGCCGGTGTTCGAGGTGATCGAGCACATCCTGTCGGGCGCACTGGTTCCGGTTGCGGAGGAAACGCCGCCGACCCCGGTCCATCTTGCCTGCCTCTATCCTCATCGTCGGTTCCAGGACTCCAAGATCCGCCTGTTCATCGATTTCATGGTGGCGCGCTGCAAGGATGAGCTGCGCAAACGGACCCTGCCTTCCAAAAAACGCTGAACCCGCTGCGCCGCTCTCACTATGCTTCATCCTTTTGTTTTCACGCGAATTCTTGTCCCAAAAGTCTGCCAACTTTTCGCTGGCGCGGACCTGCGGTTCGGGAACGCGCGTTAGCTCCCCCGGTAGGTCGAATAGCCGAACGGGGAGAGCAGCAGCGGTACGTGATAGTGGGCGTCGGGATCGCTGATGCCGAAGCGGATCGGGATTTCGTCAAGGAAGCGCGGGCTTTCCGCCGGCGCGCCGGTACGGTCGAGATAGCCTCCGGCGAAGAACACCAGCTCGTAAGTGCCGACGGTGAATTCGCCTGCCGGCAGGATCGGTCCGTCGGTGCGGCCATCGGAATTGGTCGTCATCTCGCGGATCAGCGTGCGCGCCGTCCCGTCGATGCGGTAGAGCGCGATCGCCAGCCCATCGGCCGGGGTGCCGCGAGCCGTGTCGAGCACGTGGGTGGTGAGATAGCCTTGTGCGCCTGTCATGGTCATGATCCTATTTTGCATATTTTATCATCCGCATCGAGAGGTGCGGAGAAACTGGGCAATATCGGAAAGTCTTTTTGGATTTTTTTGAAAATCAGGGCAATTGTTTTGATTTACAAATGAATGGTGCAAGAGGGGCGAAAAGCATGACGACGCGCTATCCACGCGATTTGAGAGGCTATGGCCGAACGGCGCCGGACCCGAAATGGCCGGGCGGCGCGCGCATCGCCGTGCAGATCGTCGTCAACTACGAGGAAGGCGGCGAGAACTGCGTGCTGCATGGCGACGCCGCCTCGGAAGCCTTCCTGTCGGAGATCGTCGGTGCGCAGCCCTGGCCGGGCCAGCGCCACTGGAACATGGAGACGATCTACGAATACGGCGCGCGGGCCGGCTTCTGGCGGCTGCACCGGCTGTTCACGGAAATGGAAATCCCCGTCACCGTCTATGGCGTGGCAACGGCGCTTGCGCGCTCGCCCGAACAGGTCGCGGCGATGCAGGAAGCGGACTGGGAGATCGCCAGCCACGGGCTGAAGTGGATCGAATACAAGGATTATGCGCCGGATGACGAACGCGCCGACATGCGCGAGGCGATCCGGCTGCACACTGAGGTGACCGGCGAGGCGCCGCGCGGCTGGTACACCGGGCGCTGCTCGGTCAACACCGTGGATCTCGCGACCGAGGAAGCCTCGTTCGACTATGTCGCCGATTCCTACGCCGACGATCTGCCGTTCTGGCATCGCCACGGCGGCCGCGATCAGCTCATCGTGCCGTATACGCTCGACGCCAACGACATGCGGTTCGCGACGCCGCAGGGCTTCAATTCGGGTGATCAGTTCTTCGCCTATCTGAAGGACAGCTTCGACGCGCTCTATGAAGAGGGCGTCATGGGCGGTGCGAAGATGATGTCGATCGGGCTGCATTGCCGGCTCGTCGGTCGTCCCGGCCGGATCATGGCGCTGCGCCGCTTCCTCGATTATGCGCGCTCGCATGAGGGTGTCTGGTTCGCCCGCCGCATCGATGTCGCCCGCCACTGGCAGGCGGTGCATCCGGCACCCGCAATCGAGCGGCCAAGCGAGATGGACAGGGACGCGTTCGTTGCCCGCTTCGGCGGCGTTTTCGAGCATTCGCCGTGGATTGCGGAGCGGGCTCACGGGCTCGAACTGGGCCCGGCGCATGACAGCGCGCTCGGCGTGCACAATGCGCTTGCCCGCATGTTCCGTTCGGCGAGCGAGGAGGAGCGGCTCGGCGTGCTTCGCGCCCATCCCGATCTTGCCGGCAAGCTTGCCCGGGCAAAGCGGCTGACAGCGGAATCGACCGCGGAACAGGCGTCTGCCGGTCTCGACGCGCTGACCGACGAGGAGCGCGCAACGTTCGAGGCGCTGAATGCCGCCTACACCGAGAAATTCGGCTTTCCCTTCATCATCGCCGTGAAGGGGCTGACCAAGGGCGCCATCCTTTCCGCCTTCCATACCCGTATCGACAACGAGCGGGAAACCGAGCTTGCAGAAGCCTGCCGACAGGTCGAGCGCATCGCGCTCCTGCGCCTGACCGACATGCTGGCCAACTAACACACAGGACCTGAAATGACCGCTTCCGGCGCCGATCTTCCGCGTTTTGCCCGCTTCGATCTCAATCTCGCCTCGGCCGGGCTGGGGGCGCTGGCGATCAGCGCGACCGACGAGTTCTTCGCGCCGCTCGAGCGCATGCTGCAGGATTCCGATCCGGTCTTCATTCCCGACAAATACGACCATCACGGCAAGTGGATGGACGGCTGGGAGACGCGCCGACGCCGCGACGGCGGCAACGACCATGCCATCATCGAGCTGGCGACCTGCGGCCGCATCACCGGTTTCGACGTCAACACCGCGCATTTCACCGGCAACTTCGCGCCGGCCTGCCGCATCGAGGCAGCCCATATCGAGGGCTATCCGGACGAGCACACCACCTGGGTGGAGATTCTCCCGACGCAGCAGCTCGGGCCCGACGCACATCATTTCTTCGCCTGCGACGATCCCGATCTGTGGACCCATCTGCGCATCCAGATCTATCCCGACGGCGGCATCGCCCGGCTTCGGGTCTATGGCGAACCGCATCTCGATCCGAACAGGTTCGAAAAGGAAGAGCTGGACCTCGCCGGCGTGCTGAACGGCGGCCGTATCGTCGCCTTTTCCGATGCGCACTACGGCGCCTACCACCGTATGCTGGCACCGGGGCGCGGCGAGAACATGGGCGATGGCTGGGAAACCCGGCGCCGGCGCGAACCGGGCTATGACTGGATCGTCGTGGCGCTTGGCGCGCGCGGGCGGATCGAGCGGGCTGTCATCGACACCGCCTGGTTCAAGGGCAATTTCCCCGACAGCTGCTCGTTGCAGGCGGCCGACCTGTCGCACTTCAAGGGCGATCTGACGGCGGCGATCGTGACCTCGGCGATGTTCTGGCCGACGCTGCTGGAAGAGAAGAAGCTGACGGGCGACGCGGAGCATGTCTTCGAGGGCGCCGACATCGCCGATCTCGGTCCGGTAACCCATGTCCGGCTCAACATTCATCCCGATGGCGGCATCAGCCGTCTCAGGCTGTTCGGGAGGGTCGAGTGAGAACTGCAATTGCCATCGAGCCGCTGACGGCCGAGGCGTTCGCGCCGTTCGGGGACGTGCTCGAGGCGGTGGGCGATCCGACCTTCATGATCAATCGTGGCCTGTGCGGCCGTTATCACGATCTCGCCCATTGCGATTTCATCGGCACCAACGCGCATGCCGGCATCAGCCTATTCAAGGCCGAGGCGCGGGCGCTGCCCTATGAGCTCGACATGATGGAACGCCACCCGCTCGGCAGCCAGGCGTTCGTGCCGATGACGGCCGATCCGTTCCTCGTCATTGTCGCACCCGACGAGGACGGTGCGCCGGGACGGCCGCGCGCCTTCCTGACGACGCCGGGGCAGGGGATCAATTTTTTCCGCAACGTCTGGCATGGCGTGCTGACGCCGCTTGCCGAGCCGGGGCTGTTCGCGGTGATCGACCGCATCGGCGATGGCAACAATCTCGAAGAGCACTGGTTCAACGAGCCCTACCGCATCGAATAGGAGGGTGCGGGACCCGGCAACGCCGCACCGCGAAAAAGGGAACACGCGGGAGAGACGGTCGAGGGCGTGAACATGGTGAACAGAAAGTAAATCAACAGGCCGGCTAACAGGTCGAACGACAGGCAAAACAACAGAGGAACGAACCAAGCCCGGGCAAACCGGCATGCATTCAGTCCATTTGCAGAGGAGAGAGAAATGGCTGCAGATACATCGGTCGGGACACCGGAGCAGCTCCGCGACCCGAACTATACGCCGCCGCTGATCAAGGCGGTTCCGCTCGGCATCCAGCATGTGCTGGCGATGTTCATCGCCAATGTGACGCCGGCGATCATCGTTGCGGGCGCGGCGGGTTTCGGCTTCGGCTCGAATTCGCCGGACTTCCCGCAAATGATCTACATGATCCAGATGTGCATGTTCTTCGCGGGCATCGCCACCTTGTTCCAGACCATCGGGTTCGGGCCGATCGGCGCGCGTCTGCCGGTCGTGCAGGGCACCAGCTTTGCCTTCATTCCGGTGATGATTCCGCTTGTTGCCGGCAAGGGCGTCGAGGCGATGGCACCGCTGTTCACCGGCGTCCTGATCGGCGGTCTGTTCCATGCGCTGCTCGGCACCTTCGTCGGCCGTATCCGCTTCATGCTGCCGCCGCTCGTGACCGGCCTCGTCGTGCTGATGATCGGTCTTGCGCTGGTCAAGGTCGGCATCCAGTACTCCGCCGGCGGTGTGCCGATGATCGGCAAGCCGGAATATGGCAGCCTGCAGAGCTGGGGTGTCGCGCTGGTCGTCATCTTTGTCACGCTCGGCTTCAAGTTCTTCGCCCGTGGCATGCTGTCGGTTTCGGCGATCCTGATCGGCCTCGTCGCCGGCTATCTCGTCGCGCTGGCACTCGGCATGGTGAACTTCGGCAACATCGGCCGTGCCGCGCCGTTCGCGGTGCCGATGCCGTTCCATTTCGGCTTCGAGTTCAGCTTCGCCGCCATCATCGGTTTCTGCCTGATGGCCTTCGTTTCGGCCGTCGAAACCGTCGGTGACGTCTCGGGCATCACCAAGGGTGGCGCCGGCCGCGAGGCGACCGACAAGGAAATCACCGGTGCGACCTTCGCCGACGGCTTCGGTACGGCGATTGCCGGTGTCTTCGGCGGTCTGCCGAACACCTCGTTCAGCCAGAATGTCGGCCTCATCGCCATGACCGGCGTGATGAGCCGGCATGTGGTGACCATCGGTGCAGTGTTCCTGCTGCTCGCCGGCCTCGTTCCGAAAGTCGGCGCGGCGATCTCGACCATTCCGATCCAGGTGCTCGGCGGCGGCGTCATCGTCATGTTCGGCATGGTTTGCGCGTCGGGTATCTCGATGCTCTCCGACGTGATGTGGAACCGCCGCAACATGGTGATCTTCGCCGTGTCGCTGTCGATCGGCCTCGGCCTGCAGCTCGAGCCGGGCGCCCTGCAGCATCTGCCGGGTACTCTGAAGATGCTGTTGACCACCGGCCTTCTGCCGGCGGCCGTCATCGCCATCGTGCTCAACCTCATCCTGCCGCACGAGGTGACGCACGAGCAGACGGAAGAAGTGTCGGGCGGCATGGCCGGCCACAAGCACCAGGACGACTGACGCGTATTCCCGAAAAGTGGGAACCGGTTTTCGGATGAGAATACGCGCGAAAGAGACCGGCTAGCGCAGATCGAATGATTCAGCGATCACGAGATAAGCGTTAGCTGGAACTCGGACCATGGGGCACGGTGCTACCGCCGCGACCCATCCGTCACAGGGCCTCCGCGCAATCGCGCGGGGGCCTTTTTGTGTCCGTCGCCGGGGACTTGATAGAAATCTCGAATGTATCCTTATTTCTGATTGTAACTCGCTATTTTTGATTGCTTCAATGCGGGTGTGTTCCGGAAGGGAGTAGGGCAAAAGACTCCGCTTCCGGCTGGTATGCCAGGTGGTGGGGGGACCCGATGGCGGAACCGATTACCCCAGTCGTTCTCGGTGGCGGCGCGGGAACCCGTTTGTGGCCGTTGTCGCGACGCGGACGACCGAAGCAGTTTCTGGCCGGCCTCTCGGGCCGATCGTTGTTCCACGACACCCTGCAACGTTTTGCCGGGCCGGATGCGTTTTCGGCCCCGATCATCGTGTGCGGTGAGGAACATCGCTTCCTGGTGGCGGGCGAGGTGCAGGCTGCGGGTATAGACGCTCGAATCATGCTGGAGCCGGCTGCGCGCGACACGGCGCTGGCGGTGGCGGTGGCGGCGTTGTATTGCGCTGCCCGCGAGCCGGACTGCTTGATGCTGATCTCACCGTCGGATCATGCGATTGCCGAACCCGAGGTCCTGCTGGCCGCGATCGAAGGTGCCCGCGATATCGCAATGGGTGGGGCGCTGGTCACTTTCGGCATTCCGCCGACGCGACCCGAAACGGCATTCGGCTATCTCGAAACCGAGCAGCCGGCGATCGCCGGCGAGCCGGTTCCGGCTGTCCGCTTCGTGGAGAAGCCGAACGCGACGCGCGCCAAGGCGTTCTTCATGAGCGGCCGGCATTTGTGGAACAGCGGGCTGTTCCTGTTCCGGGCTTCGGTTCTGATCGAAGAGATGGAGCGCCATGCGCCGGAGATCCTGCAGGCGGCACGGATTTCAATGTCCAATGCGAGCGATGAGACCGACTTCCTGCGTCTTGGTGCAGACGGCTACGGGCTGGCACTGGCGCGTTCGCTCGACCATGCGGTGTTCGAAAGCAGCGGCAAGGTGGTGGTGATGCCGGTTGGCGATGCCGGCTGGGAGGACCTCGGGTCGTGGGCGTCCTATCGGGCGCGCGCCATTGCCGACCAGTCCGGCAATGCGGCGACCGGCGAAGCGGTTCTGTCGGACAGCCGCGCGTGCTTCGTGCATGCCGCAGACGGGCTTCAGGTGGTCGCGCTCGGTCTGGACGGTGTCACCATCGTGGCGGGTTCCGGCGGCGTTCTGGTGGCCGCGACGGATCGCCTCGACAGCCTGAAGGGTGTGGTCGAGTTGTTGCCGGCGGTGGCGGTAGACGCGGTAACGGACTGAAGTCCGGCGGCGCCGATCCCGCGCCGGTATCGCGACAATACGCATATCGCCAAGATCGTATGGTCTGCTAATGTCCTGGGCGATTGCCACCGGGCAAGCGAGACTCGTCTCGCCGGTGGTAAGGACGCATCGAGACTGGCCCTTTCCATCTGCGGATGTCCCGGCATGCCGGGCGAAGGGGGTCAGGGGAGATCGCAACGAACGATCCCCCACCAGGCTTTTCGGGTCGTCATGAATTTTGTTCGGCGAAGAGGGATACGAGATCTGACGTCGTGGCTGGCGGTGCTGGCGATGGCGGTTCAGGTCGTGTTCTCGGCCGCGCATTTGAGCGCTGGCGCGTTGCGCGCTGCCGGCGTCGATCCGAACGGCCTTCCGATGGGTTTCCTTGCGCTGTGCACCGGCGAGGGTTTCGTGCCGATCGGGCGCGACGACCCTGCCAAGCGCGGCGGTAACACCAGCTCCACCCCTGCCTGCGCCGTATGTGCCAGTGCGGCGATGGGAGGCTTCACCGCGGCCGATGACGTGCCGGACGCCCCGCCGGCGCCCGACTATGCGGTTGAAATCGAGCTTCCTGGCTGGGATCTGGTTGCCGAACGCGAGCTTGCTCTGCGTTACGGCCGGACGCGCGGTCCTCCGTCTTTTGTGACAGCCTGAGTTTTCGCGCCGGGCGCCGCATGCGGGCCATTGTGTCCCGGCTCGGTTGCGCGTCGGCGCGGAACGGGCTTTTTCTCCTGTATTCCCCCCCTTTTTCCTGTTTCTTCGGGAGACGTCGCAAAGACGTATGAAAATCATGAATCGCAGAGATTTGCTGAAAACCGCTTCGCTTGGCGCGCTGGCCGGAACCTTTGCCGCGACTGCAGCCCACGCCGAAAAGAAGATGATGATGCCGTGGGAATGGACCGACAAGCACGGTCTGGTGAACAAGCTGCCGAAGGACACCGCGCCGCTCGAGAACGAGTTCGAGAAGTATCCGCGCTGTCCGTATTGCGGCATGGCGCGCAAGATGTGGCACACGACGCGGCATCTGGTTGTCTATGAAGACGACGCGGTCGACGGCACGTGCTCGCTGCACTGCGCGGCGATCAGCCTGTCGCTGAACATGGACCGTGGTCCGAAGACGATCTATGCGGGCGATGCCGGCTCGGATGCCGAGATCAAGCCGTTGGTTGACGTCGACAAGGCGTCCTATGTGATCGACCCGAACAAGATGGGGACGATGACGAAGGTGTCGAAGTGGGTCTATGCGGACAAGGCGAAGGCGGATGCGGCGGCGGCCGGGTCCGCGGGCGCCAAGGTCGCGGGCTTTGAGGAAGCGTTGCAGCTTGCCTATCTCGACATGGCCAAGGACACGCTTGCCATCCGCAAGCGCCGCGCCGAAAAACGCAAAAAAATGATGCAGCAATAAGGGTTTTGTGCCCCTTGTGAGCGGGACCTTCGGGTTCCGCTCATTTTCTTGATTTCTACCGGATAAACGAGGTTCAGCGATGTGCCATCACCATCTCCGCTTCTCCCGTCGCGGTGCCAACGGAGCCGGATCTCTCTCCCGGCGCAGTTTTCTTGCCGCGCTGACGGTTCTGGCGGGTGCCGGGTTCAGCGGCTTTTCCGCGACAAGCGCGAAGGCCGAACGCGCGGCGAAGGTTGATTTGCCGCCGCCGGGCCCCGATGACATCTGCCCGGTCTGCGGCATGTTCGTCGCCAAATATCCCGAATGGATAGCGACGGTTCTGTTCAAGGACGGCCACGCTGACCATTTCGACGGCGCCAAGGACTTCTTCAAATATCTCCACGACATGCCGAAATATGCGCGCGGGCGCACTGCCGACCAGATCGCCGGCATGGGCGTGACGGACTATTACGGCGTCGAGCGGATCGATGCCAAGGCGGCGTTCTACGTGATCGGCTCCGACGTGCTTGGTCCCATGGGGCATGAACTCATTCCGCACGCCACGAAGGAAGAGGCCGAGGAGTATTTCGCCGACCACGCCGGCAAACGCCTGCTTTCCTACGATGAGGTCGCGATGCCGATGCTTGTCGGGCTCGACAACGGAAAGTTCGAATGAGCCAGCAACGGACGGCGCCACGGCGCTCGACGATCGTGTTGACCGGCATCGCGGCGGGGCTCGTGTTCCTTGCCGCGACACTGGTCTGGTCGCTTGCAACGGACGCTGCCTCCAAGGAGGCGCTGTCGGGTGCGCGCGGCCTTGCCCGTTCGCTCGGCCTGACCGATATCGCGCTTTTCACCGAAGCCCGCTATACCCGCCATCCGACGCAGGCCGATCTGCATTCGGCCTTCCAGGACCATCCGTTCTCGCTTGAGCATTTCCCTGCCGGAACGGTCATGCCGGTGCCCGACGTCGCCGCGTCGGGCATCCTCACCACCACGCCGCCGGAGGCGTCGCAATGAAACACTGGATCGATCGACAGCGTTATCTGATCGATTTCATGCTGGCCGCGCTGGCGCGCCGCAAGACGAAGAATGTCGGCCTCATCGTGGTCTACACGCTGATCGTGTTCATGATCGCCTCGGTGCTGCTGTTCGGTCAGGCGCTTCGGCGCGAAGCCGGCTTCATTCTTGCCGATGCACCGGAAGTGACGGTGCAGAAGGTGACCATGGGCCGGCACGATATGGTCCCCGGCATTTATGTGGATCAGTTGAAGAGCATTCGCGGCGTGCGCCAGGTCGAAGGGCGGCTGTGGGGCTATTTCTACGACCGCGCGAACGGCGCCAACTACACCGTAATGGTGCCGCCGAAATCGAGCGATCTGCCGGCAATCGAGGCGGGGGAGGCGCTGGTCGGCGAGGCTGTCGCCAAGAGCCGCGACGTCGAAGCCGGCAAGCCGCTGTTCCTGATCAATGTGCACGGCAAGCTCATCAAGCTGATCGTGCGCGAGGTCCTGCCGTTGGAATCGGCTCTGGTCAGTGCCGACCTCGTCGTCATGAACGAGGCCGACTACCGCGATTTCTTCAACACGCCGCCGGGCGTCTACACCGACATCGCGATGACGGTGCGTAACGCAAAGGAAGTCTCGACGGTCATCGAGAAGGCCGCCAAGGCGCTACCGGACGTTCGTTTTGTTACGCGCGACGCGGTTCTGCGCACCTATCAGTCGATCTTCGACTGGCGTGAGGGACTGTTGCTCGTTCTGCTCGTCGGCGCGGCGCTTGCCTTCGTCATTTTTGCTGCCGAAAAGGCATCCGGCCTGAGTGCCGAGGAACAGCGCGAGATCGGTGTCCTGAAGGCGGTCGGCTGGGAAACCGGCGACGTTATCGCCATGAAGTTCTGGGAGGGGGCGCTGGTGTCGCTCACCGCGTTCCTGATCGGTTACGGGCTCGCCTTCGTCCATATCTTCGTGTTCTCCGGTCTGTTGTTCGAACCGGTGCTGAAGGGCTGGTCGGTGCTCTATCCCGAGTTCTCGCTGGCGCCGCATGTCGACGGGCTGCAGATAGCCATTCTCGCCTTCTTCTCGGTTGTCCCCTACACGGCGGCGACGCTTGTGCCGATCTGGCGCACGGCGATCACCGATCCCGATCAGGTCATGCGGTGAGCGCGCGATGATTATTCTCAACGACGTCAGCAAGATCTACAACGAAGGCCGCCCGAACGCGTTGACCGCGCTCGACAACATCACACTGACCGTGCGCGATGACGCCGTCACCGTGTTCAAGGGGCCGAGCGGCTCGGGCAAGACGACGCTGATGACGCTCATCGGCTGCCTGGCGCGGCCGACCAGCGGACGTGTGTCGCTGAATGGCGAGCTCATCTCCAACCTGCCGGAGAAGTTTCTCACCGAGATCCGCCGCACCACCTTCGGCTTCGTGTTCCAGCGCTTCAATCTGGTGCGCGGGCTGACCACGCTCGACAACGTCATGCTGCCGGCCTATCCGCTGGCGCCGGCGCGCGATGAACTCATCGAGCGGGCACGCGGGCAACTTGCCGATCTCGACCTTGCCGACAAGGCCGACGTGCCGGTGGAGCTGCTGTCGGGCGGCGAAGCGCAGCGGGCGGCGATCGCGCGCGCGCTGATCAACGATCCGCAGATCATCATCGCCGACGAGCCGACCGCCAATCTCGACACCGAGCTGGCGTTGCGCTTCCTCGACATCGTCAAGGATCTGCGCCAGCGCGGCAAGACGGTGCTGATGACCAGTCACGATCCGCGCATCTGGGAGGCCGACATCGTCGACGAGGTGGTGGCGATGAAAGACGGGCGCATCGCGGGAGACTTCGCATGATCTTTCATCCGCCGATCCTGGCGCTGATCCTCGCTTCCGTGCTGACCACGGCGATGGTGGTGTGGGCGTCGCTGTTCGGCGTGCGCGTCGTGCGCAGCTGGGACATTACGAGCGGCAGCCAGAAACAGCTCGAGCTGGAACGCAAGACCTATCTCGTCTCGACGCTGATCACCTTCGTTATGGCGGTCGAGCTGGTGTCGCTGTTCCTGTTCGTGTTCAACGCCGACCGGATGGCGGTGATGTTCGTCGGCGCGATGTGCGCGGTCGGCACGCTCAATGTCGACCCCTACGGCTTCCCGGCGCTCTATCTGAAGATCGGCGTGTTCTTTGCCGCCGTCGTCTGGCTCATGGTCAATTTCGCCGATAGCCAGGGCAAGGACTACCCGCTGATCCGCTTCAAATACGGGCTGCTGGTCGGAATCGCGCCGCTCGTCGTGGCGGCCGCCGTGGTGCAGTTCCTTTATTTCTACAATCTGCAGGGCGACGTCATCACCTCGTGCTGCTCGAAGGTGTTCACGCCGAAGGTCGATGGCATCGCCGCCCAGATGGCGGGGATGGATGCCGCTCAGTCGCTGTGGCTGCTCGGTGCCGGCTATGTGGTCACCTTCGCGCTTGCCGCGCTGTTCCTGAAAACCGGCCGTGGTGCGACTCTGTTTGCGCTTTCCGGAGCGGCGTTGTTCATGCTCGGCCTGACGGCTGTGGTGTCGGCGATCTCGCTCTATGTCTACGAGCATCCTCATCACCATTGCCCGTTCTGCCTGTTGAAGGCCGAATACAATTATTTCGGCTACGCGCTCTACATCCCGTTGTTCGGCGGAACGGCACTGGCGCTGGCGAGCGGAATTCTCAGCCCGTTCCGCAAGGTGGCGAGCCTGGCCGCGATATTGCCGGGCATGATGCGCCGCTTCGTCGTCTGGTCGCTGATCCTGTTTGCCGCCTTTGGCGCCGTGTCGGCCTGGGCCATCTTCAACTCGGGGCTGATCCTGTTCGGCTGACTCGGGTTGGTGGAAATGGTCGGAACCCCTGATTTTTCAGGAGTGGCTATTTTTCCTGCGCGCGGATTATGGTCTTTTCGGACGTTCGGATTGCCGAAGC
Source organism: Hyphomicrobiales bacterium (assembly GCA_002869065.1). Classification (NCBI taxonomy): domain Bacteria; kingdom Pseudomonadati; phylum Pseudomonadota; class Alphaproteobacteria; order Hyphomicrobiales; species Hyphomicrobiales bacterium. The sequence goes on along the minus strand of PKTR01000007.1, from coordinate 265,459 downwards.
ATCGGTGCTGCGCGAAAAAAAATGCGGCGCCGGGGGGATGTGAGGGCGCCGCACAAGAAGGTAGTCAGACTGTTTTTATGCCGCCATTAGGCGCCCCTCACCTTTACAGGGCGTTAATGCGCGGCTGCGACTCGTGCGTGTTTTTTATCCAACTCCAATAACCCTGCATTTTCGCTGTAAAAACAATTGCCTGATTGGCTTTTGTTAAAACCGGTCATGCCGGAAAATCCACACTCCCGCGTCTGATCTCCGACGTTTAAAGCACGCGTTTGACGCGATTCGGCGAATTTGCAGGCCAATCTGTGGTGGGCTTGGACCTCCTTAGGCCGCGTCCGGTGCCAGCACGCCGCGGCGGATCTGGTCTTCCTCGATCGATTCGAACAAGGCACGGAAGTTGCCCTCGCCGAAACCGTCGTCGCCCTTGCGCTGGATGAACTCGAAAAAGATCGGTCCAATTAGCGTCGCCGAGAATATCTGCAGCAGCAAATGCGCCGGTCCGTCGGCGGTCGCGCCGGTACCGTCGATCAGGATGCCGTGTTGCTTCAGTCCGTCGAGCGGTTCGCCGTGGCCGGGCAGGCGTGCCTCGACGGCGTCGTAGTAGGTGGCGGGCGGCGGCGGCATGAAGGCGATGCCGGAAGCGGCGAGTTGTTCGGTGGCGGCGTAGATGTCGCCGGTACCGAGCGCGACGTGCTGGATGCCTTCGCCGCGATACTCGCTGAGGTACTCCTCGATCTGGCTCTTGTCGTCGGTCGACTCGTTGATCGGGATGCGGATCTTGCCGCAGGGGCTCGTCATCGCGCGCGACTTGAGGCCGGTCAGCTTGCCCTCGATGTCGAAGAAGCGCAGCTCGCGGAAATTGAACAGCTTCTCGTACCAACCGGCCCAGACATCCATGTTGCCGCGGTGAACATTGTGGGTGAGGTGGTCGATATAGGTGAAACCGGCGCCGGCGGGGGCGGGGTTCTGTTCGCCCGTCCAGACGAAATCGACGTCCCAGATCGAGCCCTTGTCACCGTAGCGGTCGACGAAATAGAGCAACGATCCGCCGATGCCCTCGATCGCGGGAATTGCGAGCTCCATCGGGCCGACCGGGCCGGAACGCGCGGTGGCGCCGAGTGAGACGGCGCGTTTCATGGCGTGGGCGGCGTCGACGACGCGAAAGCCCATGGCGCAGATGCACGGTCCGTGCTGTTCGGCAAAGCGGGCCGCAAACGAATCCGGTTCGGCATTGAGCACGTAGTTGATGTCGCCCTGGCGCCACAGCGTCACGTTTTTGGAGCGATGGCGGGCGACCTGCGCGAAGCCGAGACGGGCGAACAGGTCGGCGAGTTTTGCCGGTTCGGGGTGGGCGTATTCGATGAACTCGAAGCCGTCGGTGCCCATCGGGTTGCTGTCGCTGACTACGGTCGGCGGGGCGTTGTGCGGGAATGGACCCATAGTGTCGTACCTCCTCGATATTGCCGGTTTTGGTCCGCCGGGCCGTCCGCTCCGGCGGGGGTGAAATGACCTCATCCACGCACGGGATCGGCGCGGAGCGGTCTGATTTGAGTATTTTCGCGCATGAAACTTGCAATGTGCGTGCAAAGGCGCACATTCTCCGGCCGTGTTCGCACGGAATTCCGGCTGGAGAGGTTTGCCATGCGCAAGATGATCGATATCGACGGCTTCGACGTCCGGCTGCTTGCCGCGCTGGAGGAAGATGGCCGGCTGACCAATCAGGAGCTTGCCGAAAAGGTCGGCCTGTCGGCCTCGCAATGCTCGCGGCGGCGGGTGCGGCTTGAAAGCGAGGGGCTGATCCGGCGTTACCGCGCGGAGCTTTCGGCGGAAAAGCTCGGCTATTCCCTGCTCGCCTTCGTCGACGTCACGCTCGCCACCCACAGCCGCGATACGGCCAAGCGGTTCCGCGACCTGGTCAAGGAGATGCGGGCGGTTCAGGAGGCCTATTCGCTGACCGGCGATCGCGACTACCTGATCAAGCTGATCGTGCCCGATCTCGGCACGCTGGCGAAGATCATCAACACGGTGCTCCTGCCGCACGAGTCGGTGCAACACCTGCGCACCAGCGTCGTTCTCGAGACGGTCAAGGACGATCACCGCCTGCCGCTCGACGACCTTCTTTCGGAGGGCGGGCCAGCGGGTCATTTGTAAGGGCGAGACGGGTGGCGATGTAGCCCGCATGCAGCCGCAAAACCTTGTGGTGGGCTCTTTTAGTACCTACCTCGGTGCGGGGTGATGCGGCGTACCGTGGAGGATCTGCCGATGTTTGATGCGAAATCCCTTCTCGACCAATTGCTCGGCACGAACCTGCCGGGCGGCAGCACCGTCGGCGAAAATGTCGACAAGGCGAAGACCTATGCGCGCGAAAATCCGCTTGCGACGGGTGCAGCGGCGGGCGGGCTTGCGGCGCTGTTGCTTGGTACCAAGACCGGCCGCTCGGTGGCCGGCAATGCGGCGACCCTTGGCGGGCTCGCGCTGCTCGGCGGTCTTGCCTACAAGGCCTATCAGAACTGGCAGGGCGGCGCCGGCGGCGCTGCTCCGGCCGATGGCGAAGCGGAAACCGGCGCGCCTGACACTGGCGGTCCCGGCGGCGACGGCTTCACGCCGCAATCGCCTGAAGAGGCCAATGCGCTCGGCGTTGCGCTCGTCACCGCGATGATCGCCGCCGCCAAGGCCGACGGCCATATCGACGCGGACGAACAGATCCGCATCTTCAACAAGATGGACGAGCTCGATCTCGATTCCGAGGCGAAGGCGTTCCTGATGGACGAATTGCGCGCGCCGCTCGATATCGACCGGATCGCCGGGCTCGCCAGAGACGATCATTCGGCCATGCAGATCTATGCGGTCTCGCGGCTCGCGGTCGATCCCGACCATCCGGCGGAAAAGGCCTATCTCGAAACGCTCGCCGACAAGCTGCGGCTGACCGGCGGCTTCGTACGCGAGGTCGACGAGGCAGTCCGCACCGCCGCGGTTCATTGATCCCGGCGACCGCCGAGCACCCTTGTCGGCGGTCAAGGACAGGAATTGGCGCCGCTCCGACAATTCGGGGCGGCGTTTCTTTTTGCCGCTGCCGTCGAAGCGTCGCGGGCGGCGGGAGTTTTCGCCGCCGTGCGCGTGGGGTAAGGTCGCCCGGCATTTTTCTGCGGCGGTTTGCGCCGCGCGAGGATACTCATCATGTGGCGCCGGTTCGGCCTTCGTTTCTTGTCGTTTTCCCTAACCTTGCTGCTGGTGGCGTCGGCGCGTCCCGCGCTGGCCGGCGAAAAGCTCTTGGTCTTCGCCGCATCCAGCATGACCAACGCGCTGACGGCGATTGGCGAGCGTTTCACCGAAGAGACCGGGGTCGCGGTCGAGTTCTCGTTCTCGGCGACATCGAAGGCGGCACGCCATATCGAGGCCGGCGCGCCGGTCGATGTGTTCGTCTCGGCCGATCTCGCCTGGATGGACGTGCTGCAGGAAAGCGGCGCGGTCGACAAGGCGCGCACCCTCGTGGTCGCCGGCAACACGCTTGTCATGGTCGCGCCGGCCGAGGATAGCGGCGGCACGCTGTTGCTGACGGCGGATGCGCTTGCGGCCCGGCTCGGCGAGGGGCGGCTTGCGGTCGGCGATCCAAGCCATGTGCCGGTCGGGCGCTATGCCAAGGAGGCACTCTCGCGCCTCGGTCTGTGGGATGCGGTTTCGGGCCGGCTGGTGCCGGCTGCCAATGCGCGGGTCGCGCTGGCGCTCGTCGGACGGGGCGAGGCGCCGCTCGGTATCGTCTATCGCTCCGATGCCGCTGCCGAACCGGGCGTGAAGATCGTTGCGGCCTTTGCCGATGCCAGCCATACGCCGATCGTCTATCCGGCGGCCGCGCTCGGCGGCAATCCGGCCGCCGACCGGTTCGTTGCCTTTCTTGCCGGCGATGAGGCTCAGGCGTTGTTCGCAAAGGCTGGCTTTGCCAGTGTTGCCAAGGGATTCTGAGCGGTGCTGGGGCTCGATGCGGCAGAACAAGACGCGCTTCTCCTGTCGCTCAAGGTGTCGGCGGTGGCGCTCTGTTTTACCCTGCCGCTCGCCATCTTCATCGCCTATGCGCTGACGCGCTGGCGGTTCCCGGGGCGCGCTGTCCTGCGCGGCCTTGTCTATATGCCGCTGGTGATGCCGCCGGTCGTGACCGGCTACGCTCTGTTGCTGTTGTTCGGGCGCAAGGGGCCGGTCGGCCAGTTTCTCGAACAGACATTCGGGCTGGTCTTTGCCTTTCGCTGGACGGGGGCGGCGCTGGCGGCTGCGATCATGACCTTCCCCGTCGTGGTGCGGCCGATCCAGCTTGCCTTCGAGGCGGTCGATGAAAAGCTCGAAAAGGCGGCCGAGACACTTGGCGCCGACCGCGTTGTCGTGTTCCTCACCGTCTCGCTGCCGCTTGCGCTGCCGGGCATCTTTGCTGCCGCCGTGCTCGGCTTTGCCAAGGCGCTTGGCGAGTTCGGCGCGACGATCACCTTCGTCTCCAACATTCCCGGTGAGACGACGACCCTGTCGCTGATGATCTACACGCTGTTGCAGACGCCGGGCGCGGATGCGATGGCGCTCCGCCTCACATTGATCGCCATGGTCGTCGCGCTTGGCGCGGTGATCCTGTCGGAGTTCATCGCCCACCGGCTTGCCGAACGGATCCGGGGGGAACAATGATCGAAGTCGCGGTCCAGGGTCAGGTCGGTTCCTTCGCGCTCGACGCGTCGTTCTCGAGCGGCTCGGGTGTGACCGCGCTGTTCGGTCGCTCGGGCAGCGGCAAATCCACCATCGTCGGCATGATCGCCGGACTGGTGCGGCCAGTGAGCGGACGCATCGTCGTCGGCGACCGGGTGCTGTTCGATTCCGCGCATGGCATCGATATCGCGGCCCGCCATCGCCGGGTCGGTATGGTGTTCCAGGAAGCCCGGCTCTTCCCGCATATGAGTGTCGCGCGCAACCTCACCTATGGTCGCTGGGCGGGGCGGCGGGGCGACGGGCGCTCCTTCGATGAAGTGGTTGGGCTGCTCGGGCTACAGAAGCTTTTGCAGCGGCGGCCGCAGACCCTGTCGGGCGGTGAAAAGCAGCGCGTCGCCATCGGTCGTGCCCTCCTGTCGGCGCCGGAAATCCTGCTGATGGATGAGCCGCTCGCCTCGCTCGATGAACCACGCAAGGCCGAAATCCTGCCCTATCTGGAGCGGCTGCGGCGCGAGACGTCGATCCCGATCGTTTATGTCAGCCATGCCATCGACGAGGTGGCACGGCTTGCCGAGACGCTGGTCATTGTGTCCGGCGGCAAGGTTGCCGCGGTCGGTCCGCTCGCCGAAGTTCTGACCCGCATCGACCTTGGCCCGGCGACCGGCCGGCACGAGGCGAGTTCCGTTCTCGAAGGCGTCGTCGCGCGCCACGACACCGAATGGCAGCTGACAGAGATCGCGGTTGGCGAGGCGTTGATGCGTTTGCCGCAGATCGACATGCCGGTGGGTACGCGGATGCGGCTTCGGGTGCGCGCCCGCGACGTCGCCATATCGCTTGCCGCGCCAACCGGCACGAGCTTTCAGAACATTCTGCCTGGCGAGGTGATCGAGGTCGCCGAAGACGATACGCCGCTTGCCGAACTGGTGCTATCGGTCAGCGGGCAGCGGCTGCGCGCGCGGCTCACACGCCGCTCCATGGCCGAACTCGACCTCAAGCCGGGCAAGCCGGTTTTCGCGATGGTCAAGAGCATGGCCTTCGAGCGTCGCCTCGTCGGTAGCGAATGAACCGCTCACGCTTTGCCGGAATATGATCTAGATTGCCGCCATGAGTAGGCGTTCCTCATCCCGTGCGCGGCACCTGCCGGTGCCGCTGATTGTTGCCGCGATGCTGATCGCGGTAGCCGCTGCGGCGTGGGGTGTTGCGCTTTACGTGGAGCGCGGCGTGCTGCGCGAGATCGATGCGCGCCAGGGTGCGACACGCGATTTCCACGTTGCGAGCCTTGAAGGCTTTCTCGACAAATACCGCATCCTGCCGCCGCTGATCGCGCGCCATCCGGACGTGGTCGACGGCTTCGACGGCAATGATCCGCTGCGGGCCGCACGCATCGTCGACACGGTCGCCGGCATGACCGGCGCGGAGGACGTGCGCTTCCTGACGCCGCAGGGCGAGACGCTTGCCGGCAGCGGTGCGCGCACCGGTGCGGGCGGGTTTGCCGACATTCACCGCGCGCCGTTCTTCCTTGCCGCGCTGGAAGGCCGGCTCGGGCGCGCCTTCCTTAAACGGCCCTCGGCGCGACACGGCTCGTATCTGTTTGCCGCGCCGGTGCGCGATGGCACGACGGTCGTCGGCGTCGTGGTGGTTCAGGTCTCGCTCGAAGCGGTCGAGCAGGCCTGGGTGCTGTCGAAGGATCCGGTGGTGGTGACCGATGCGGGTGGCCGCATCGTGCTGACCAACCGGGCGCGCTGGCGTGGGCAGGGTCTCGGCGACATCGAGAATGAGGGCTCGGCCAACAGGGTTGCGGCGCCCGTCGTGTCGATGGAGACGGCGACAAGCGATCCGGCGGCCGCTGCCGCGCCGATGCCCGCGGAAAGTCCCGACGGGTTCACGCTCGTCCGGCTGCGCGAGGATGACGGCAGCGTCAAACGCTATCTCGAGGCGTCGGCGTTCCTGCCGCTCTACGGCTGGACGCTGCATGTCTACGCCGACACCGCGCTGGCGACCATCGAGGCGGCCAATGCCTTTCTCGTCGTTCTTCTCGTCGGCATCGTTCTCGTCGCCATCGTGTGGATGCTGATGGAGCGGCGGCGGCGCTTCGTGCGCCAGATGCGGCTCGACAAGGCGAACGCGCTTCGGCTTGAACGCCGCGTTCGTGACCGCACGCGCGACCTGCGCGCGGCGAACGAACGTCTTGCCGCCGAGATTGGCGAGCGCGAGGCGACCGAGGTGAAGCTGCGCCAGGCCCAGGCCGAACTGGTGCAGGCCGCGAAGCTCGCCGCGCTCGGGCAGATGTCGGCCGCGCTCAGTCACGAATTCAACCAGCCGCTCGCCGCGATCCGTTCCTATGCCGACAATGCCGGGCTGCTGCTCGACCTCGAACGCACCGCTGAGGTGCGCGACAATCTCGGGCGCATCGCCAGTCTGGTCGATCGGCTGGCCGGTCTGTCGAAGCACCTGAAGACTTTTGCGCGCAAGCCCGGCAACACGACGAAGCCGGTGAAGGTTTCGGCCGTGCTCGACGAGGCGCTGATGCTGCTGGCGCCAAAGCTGAAGCGAAGCGAGGTCGCGCTCGATGTGCATCACGAGGTTGCCGATGTGGTCGTCCAGGCGGGGCAGGTGCGGCTCGAACAGGTGCTGATGAATTTGATCGCCAATGGCGTCGATGCGGCGCGCGGCAGTGCTGGTGCCACGGTGCGCGTCACCGTCGGTGCCGAAGGCGACGAAGGCGTGATCGTCGTGTCCGACACCGGGCCGGGGATTGCCGAAGACAAGATCGACCAGATCTTCGATCCGTTTTTCACCACCAAGGATGTCGGCGAGGGCTTGGGCCTCGGGCTCTCCATCGCGTACAAGATCGTGCACGATTTCGGCGGCGCCCTTCTGGCCGAAAATGCCGATGAGGGCGGCGCGCGTTTCACCGTCCGCCTGCCGCTTGCCGCCGATCTGCGCGACGCGGCCGAATAGGAGATCACGGGACGGCCATGGCTCACAGCACTGTCTTGCTGATCGACGACGAAGAAGCGCTGCGCGATGCGCTGGCGCAGGGGCTGGAGCTTGCCGGCCATCGGGTGCATGCCCTGCCGGGGCCTGAGGGGGCGCTCGACCATATCGGTCGCGACTTCAACGGCGTGCTCGTCACCGATATCCGCATGCCGAAGGTCGACGGGTTGCAGCTGATGAAGACCGTGCTCGATATCGACGCGGCGCTGCCGGTGATCCTGATCACCGGCCATGGCGACGTGCCGCTGGCGGTCGAGGCGATGCGGGCTGGCGCCTACGACTTCATGGAAAAGCCGTTCCCGGTCAGCCGGCTTGCTGAAACAGTGGCGCGCGCGCTCGAAAAGCGCCGGCTGGTGCTTGAAAACCGGGCGCTGCGGGAAGCACTCGAAGGCGGCGTCGGGCTCGAACTGCGCATCGTTGGCCAGACGCCGGTCGTGCAGCGGCTGCGCGGTGAGGTCGAAGCACTCGCCGAGGCCGATGTGGACGTGCTGATCTTCGGCGAGACGGGCGCCGGCAAGGAAGTGGTCGCCCGCGCGCTGCATGAGGAAAGCCCGCGCCGCAAGGGACCGTTCGTTGCCATCAATTGCGGTGCGTTGCCGGTCGATATCATCGAGTCGGAACTGTTCGGGCATGAAGCTGGCGCTTTCACCGGGGCGGTCAAGCAGCGCATCGGCAAGCTCGAGCATGCCAATGGCGGCACGGTATTCCTCGATGAAATTGAGTCGATGCCGCTCGACCTGCAGGTGAAGCTGCTGCGCGTCATCGAGCAGCGCTCGATCGAGCGGCTCGGCTCCAACAAGCCGATCCCGCTCGACATCCGCTTCCTTGCCGCGACCAAGGTCGATCTCGAAGCGGCGAGCGCGGAAGGCAAGTTCCGCCAGGACCTTTACTACCGGCTCAACGTGGTGACGCTGACCGTGCCGCCCTTGCGGGCGCGCAAGGAAGATCTGCCAATCCTGTTCAATCACCTGGCCCGCGAGGCGCGGTCGCGCTATCGCCGCGAGATCCCCGACCTGACACCGGAACTGATGAGCGCGCTGATGCATCACGACTGGCCGGGCAATGTGCGCGAACTGCGCAACGCCGCCGACCGGTTCGTGCTCGGGCTCGATCCGGGTTTCGGTGCGTCAGGCAGCGGCGAGGCGGCCGTGGTCGATACCGGTACCGGGACCCTGTCGGAACGGGTGGCGGCTTTCGAACGAGCCCTGCTCGCAGCCGAGATCCGGCGTCAGGGCGGCAGCCTTAAGGCGACCTATGAAAGCCTCGGTCTGTCGCGCAAGGCGCTCTACGAGAAGATGAAGCGTTACGAGCTCGACAAGGCCGATTTCCTCGGCGACGAGGAATAGCGCGGCCTGATTGCGATGTGTCGGATTCGACACATCGCGGCCGGGCAAATGTTACCAAAAGGTTTCATCGCTCCGGTTTTTGCTGCATTGCGAACGAAAAAGCGTTGCCTGACGCCGTTCGCTGCCGCGCGGGTGTGATTTGTTTCTGTCATGAAAGCGAAGCGTTTTTTCGGCTGCGCCGTGGCGAGTGCTCATGTCGCGGCGGCGGAGCTTGTGTGCGGCGCAATACTGGCATGTCGCTTGCCTATAAGGTGTCAGCGGTCGGCAAGAGCCGCCGTCCATAGATATGTCTGGGAGGACACCTTCATGAAACGTCTTTTCCTCGCCGCGACCGCGGCGTTGGCCTTCTCCGTTGCGCCGGCCGCGGCCAATTGCGACGACGGCGAGATCGTCATCAAGTTCAGCCACGTCACCGCCGCGCAGGGCCACCCGAAGGGTGAAGCCGCCGCGCTGCTCGCCGAACGCGTCAACGAGCGCATGAACGGCAAGGCCTGCATGGAGGTCTATCCGAACTCGCAGCTGTTCAACGACGACAAGGTGCTCGAGGCGATGCTGCTCGGCGACGTGCAGATGGCCGCGCCGTCGCTGTCCAAGTTCGAGAAATACACCAAGAAGTTCCGCATCTTCGATCTGCCGTTCCTGTTCGACAACATCGATGCGGTGAACAACTTCCAGGGCTCCGACGCCGGCCAGATGCTGCTGAAGTCGATGGAGAAGAAGGGCCTTCTCGGCCTTGGCTACTGGCATAACGGCCTGAAGCAGATCTCGGCCAACAAGCCGCTCTTGATGCCGGAAGACGCTGCGGGCCTGAAGTTCCGCATCCAGACCTCCGACGTGCTGCAGGCGCAGTTCGAGGCGCTCGGCGCCAACCCGCAGAAGCTCGCCTTCTCGGAAGTCTACGGCGCGCTGCAGACCGGCGTCGTCGACGGCCAGGAAAACACCTGGTCGAACATCTACACCAAGAAGTTCTTCGAGGTTCAGGACGGCATCACCGAGTCCGATCACGGCATCCTCGACTATCTGGTCGTGACCTCCGCCGAATGGTGGGCCGGCCTGCCGGATGACGTGCGCACCGAGCTGAAGGTGGTTTTCGACGAAGTTTCCGCCGAGCGGAACGGCCTGTCGCGCAAGATCAATCTGGAAAACCGCCAGAAGATCATCGACGCCGGCGGTGTCGTGCGTGAGCTGACCGCCGAGCAGCGCGCTGCCTGGAAGAAGGCCATGGAGCCGGTCTGGAAGAAGTTCGAAGCCGACATCGGCACCGATCTTCTCAACGCGGCTATCGCCAGCAACTGATCCTGCGAGCAGGACCAGCGAGAACGGCAAGGGGGTTCGCCCCCTTGCCCTGTCTTCGCAGTGGCCGGCGGTGTGCTGCCGCCGATCGCCCGGGTGCCGGGCGGAATGGCCGAACCGAAGACGAACCCTGCAGGCGCCGGGCGCCGCGGGGAGGGGCTCAACACAACAAGACGGCGGAACTCGTGCCCTTGCGGCTGTCCTTCCGCTGCGGGGAGATGCCGGCTGACCGGGCGCAGAAGCGTGGCGGCCGAACAGGAAGGGCGGGGCGATGTTCGCACGCATAATCAACGATATCGAGGAGACCGTGATCGCGGTTCTGCTCGGCCTGATGACATTGACGACATTTTCCAATGTCGTCGCGCGCTATGTTTTCAACTCCAACCTCCTGTGGGCTCTGGAGCTGACCACCTTCATCTTCGCCTGGCTGGTGATTTTCGGTGCCTCCTACGGCGTGAAGATCGTCTCGCATCTCGGCGTCGACGCGCTGGTCAACACCTTCTCGCCGTCGACGCGGCGCATCCTCGGCCTGCTGGCGGTCGCCGCCTGCATCGCCTATGCGGCGATCATGCTGAAGGCCGGCTGGGACTACTGGTCGAAGTTCGCCTACAAGGCGTCGTTTCTCGAAACGCAGGATCTGCCGTTCCCGATCTGGCTGCAAAGCCTGTTCGGTCTGGTCGAGAATGGCGAAGCGACCTACGAGCGGCTGCCACGCTACGTACCGTATTTCATCCTGCCGTTCGGCATGCTGCTGTTGCTGCTCCGCTTTCTGCAGGCCGCCTTCAACATTCTCATCGGCAAGCAGACGATGGTGATCGCCAGCCATGAGGCCGAGGACATGGTCGCCGAGGCTGCACAAGCGAACAAAGGGGAGAAGTAGGCTATGGTTGCCATTATCCTCTTTGCCCTCGTCATCGGCTTTCTGCTGATCGGCGTTCCCATCGCGATCTCGCTCGGCCTGTCGAGCCTGATCATCATGATGACGTTCTCCACCGACTCGCTGGCTTCCATCGCCGGCAAGCTGTTCGAGTCGATGGAGCACTACACGCTGCTCGCCATTCCCTACTTCATCCTGTCGTCGGCCTTCATGTCGACGGGCGGTGTGGCGCGGCGCATCATCCGCTTCGCGATTGCCTGCGTCGGCCATATGCGCGGCGGTCTGGCGATTGCCGGCGTGTTCGCCTGCATGCTGTTCGCCGCCCTGTCCGGCTCGTCGCCGGCGACCGTGGTGGCGATCGGCTCGATCGTCATCGCCGGCATGCGCCAGGTCGGCTATACGCGCGACTTCGCCGCCGGCGTGATCTGCAACGCCGGCACGCTCGGCATCCTCATTCCGCCGTCCATCGTCATGGTCGTCTATGCGGCGGCCACCGACGTGTCGGTCGGGCGCATGTTCCTCGCCGGTGTCATCCCCGGCCTGATCGCCGGTCTGATGCTGATGATCGGCATCTATGTCGCCGCGCGGGTCAAGCATCTGCCGGCGGAACCGTGGAAGGGCTGGGAAGAGATCATCGCCGCCGGCGCGGATGCGTTCTGGGGCCTGATGCTGATCGTCATCATTCTCGGCGGCATCTATGGCGGCATCTTCACGCCGACCGAAGCGGCCGCCGTCGCCGCGGTCTACGCGTTCCTTATCGCCAATTTCGTCTATCGTGACATGGGTCCGCTGAAAGGCGTACCGATGCGCAAGGACGGCGAGGCGGTCGGTACCGCGATTGCGCGCAATCTGTTCGTGGTGGTGCGGGCCTTCATTCCGGCGTTCTATCACCCCGAAACCAAGAAGACCCTGCTCGAAGCCGGCCGGCTCACCTTCATGCTGATGTTCATCATCGCCAACGCGCTGATCCTCAAGCATGTGCTGACCAGCGAACAGGTGCCGCAGACGATTGCCGCGGCGATGCTCGACTACGGCTTCTCGTGGTGGACCTTCCTGATCGCGGTCAACGTGATCCTGCTGATCGGCGGGCAGTTCATGGAACCCTCGGGCCTCATCGTCATCGTCGCTCCGCTGGTGTTCCCGATCGCCATGCAGCTCGGTATCGATCCGATTCATCTCGGCATCATCATGGTGGTGAACATGGAGATTGGCATGATCACACCGCCGGTGGGTCTGAACCTGTTCGTAACATCAGGCGTCGCGGGCATGCCGGTGATGGCGGTCGTCAAGGCGGCGCTGCCGTGGCTGGCGATCCTGGCGATCTTCCTGGTCATCGTCACCTACGTGCCGTGGATCTCGACCTTCCTGCCGGTATCGCTGATGGGGCCGGAAGTGGTGACGCTGCACTAGCGTTGCCACGTCTTAGAGATTGAACAGCAGACGCCGCGCCTTCGGGTGCGGCGTTTTCTTTCGGCTGGCGAGGAAAACGGATCAGTCGCGGCGTTCGAACATGCGCCAGGGCGGGGTGACGAGAAAGGCCGCGACGAGGAGAACGCCGGCCGCAATCAGCGTTGGAACAAGAAAGCTGTCACCGAGCTGGTGCGCATATCCGGCAAAGGTCGGGCCGACCATCTGGCCGACGCCGAAGGAGGCGGTCATCAGCGCCATCGAGCGGCGCGGATCGCCCTTGGTGAGCGCACGGGCATGGATCAGGCCGAGTGCGGTGATGCCCATGATGGTGCCGCCGAGCAGGATTGCGGCGAGCAGGATCGCCAGTTTCGATGTGTCGAACACGCTTGCGGCGACGCCGATTGCTTCGACCAGACAGGCGAGCGCGAAGGCGCGATCGTTGCCGATGCGCCGTCCGATCGGCCCCCAGAAGGCAACCGAGGGCGCGGCGGCGAGGCCGACGGCAAGCCAGACATAGGGTTCGAGAACCTGCACCGGCGGGGAAAAGCGCACGATGGTCGAAATGAAGGTCGCGGTGATGACGTAGCCGAAGCCGAACAGGCCGTAAGCCACGACGATGGCGACGAGGCGGGGGTTGATCGGCTCGCGCTTCGTCGGCTTTGGCGGAGCTGCAGGTGCGGCGCCTTCGGGGGGTACCAGCACGGTCGCGAAAAGAAGGGCGAGGAGGGCGACGGCGCCGCTCGCCAGCCACAGGCCGGACCAGTCGAGGCCGGTTGTCGCAAGCGCTGCGATCAATACGGAGGACAGCGCGATGCCGCTGCCGACACCGGCGAAATGCAACGCGGAGAGGCCGAAGCGGCCGGATTCGGCGAGCCGGTCAAGGACGAGGGCGGAGGAAAAGACCAGCACGAAGGCGCTGGCGACGCCGGACGCGAAACGAAGCGCGAGGAAGAGCCCCATGCTTTCCGTCATGCCCATGGCAAGCGTCGTCGCCGCGCTGACGCCAAGGGCCGTCAGGAACCACAGGCGCCTGCCGCCGGGCAGCACGGCGAGGGCACCGGCGAGGGCGCCGAGCATGTAGCCGAGATAATTCACCGACGCGAGGACGCCCGCCTCGGCGGCGGTCATGCCGAGGCCATCGACCATGAAGGGCAGGATCGGCGTGTAGGCGAAGCGGCCGATGCCCATGGCCGCGGCAAGCGCAATCGCGCCGCCAAGCGCGACCATGACCGGGTTATGCGGCTTCGCCTCGGTCACGGTCGGCCGGTCAGTCAGGCGCTCAGGCGGGCGCGGACGGCGTCGCCGAAGGCGTTGAAGATCTGCTTCGAGGGCGGATCGCTGTCGACCCAGTATTCCGGATGCCATTGCACGCCGAGCGTCCACGCCGGTGCGTCGGTAACCGACACCGCCTCGATGACGCCATCGGGCGCCACGCCTTCGACGGTCAGCCCGTCGGCGAGGCGGTCGATGCCCTGGCGGTGGATCGAGTTGATGCGGATCGGTCCGTCGCCGACGATCGAGGCGAGACGTCCGCCTTCGGTCGGGATCAGATCGTGCACCAGGCGGAAGCGTTCGTCCTGACTGTCCGATGCCGGTGCGCGGTGGTCCATGCGGCCCGGCTGTTCCTGGATTTCGGTCGCAAGCGTGCCGCCGAGGACCACGTTGAGTTCCTGAAAACCCCGGCAAACCGCAAGGAGGGGAATGCCGCGCGCGATCGTCGTTTCGATCAGCGGCAGCGTGGTCGCGTCGCGATCGGGGTCGTAGGGCTCGTATTTTTCCGCCGGCATGACGCCGTAGGTCTGCGGGTGGACGTTGGTGCGCGAGCCGGTTGCGAGCACGCCATCGACCCGGTCGAGCACGGTGTTGATGTCGATGCGCGAGCCAAGGGCGGGCAGGATGAGCGGAATGCCGCCGGCGCCCGAGACGACGGCGTTCATGTAGATCGAGGTCGCGGCGTGCCAGAAATAGTTTTCGAAGTTCCTGACGTCGCCGGTGACGAGAATGACGGGTGCGGTCATGTTCGTTCGCTTTTTATTTTGAGACGGCCGCCCGAAAAAGAGCGGCGCCCGGGTCGCGGGCGCGGCCTATGAGTGCCACAGTTTTTCGACAATGGCGAGACGGTCATTGCCGCCCGCTGGCGCCGATGCTGCGGGTGACGTCGCGGAGGGGTCTGCTCCTTGCGTCAAGTGGTCAGAATATCTGCCCATTTGGCTGCAGACCCTTGTATGCCGATGAGGTTTGCGCTTTAACTCTTGGCAGGAGATCGCACCCTCTGCGGTCTCGTACGGGTCGGGAGAAAAAAAGGGGATACCCGACTCTCACCGACTCATTTTCGAGTTTCGACCTTTTGGGAGGAAATCCATGGATCGCCGTTCGTTCCTGAAGAAAGCCGGTCTTGCCGGTGGTGCTGTTGCTGGTTCGGCTCTTGCCGCTCCGGCTCTCGCCCAAGGCAAGATGGAGCTGAAGATGGTCACCACGTGGCCGAAGAACTTCCCGGGCCTTGGCACCGGTGCGCAGCGTCTCGCCGACCGCATCACGACCATGACCGATGGCCGCATCACCGTGAAGCTGTTCGCCGCTGGCGAACTGGTGCCGCCGTTCGAGTCGTTCGACGCCGTTTCGACCGGTACCGCCGACATGTATCACGGCGCCGAGTACTACTGGCAGGGCAAGCACAAGGGCTTCAACTTCTTCGCCGCCGTGCCGCTCGGCCTGACGGCCGCGGAAATGGACGCCTGGGTGCACAATATGGGCGGCCAGGAGCTGTGGGACGAACTCGCAGCCGGCTTCAACATCAAGCCGTTCATCGCGGGTAACACGGGCGTCCAGATGGGCGGCTGGTTCAACAAGGAAATCAACACGCTTGAAGACCTCAAGGGTCTGAAGATGCGCATGCCGGGCCTCGGCGGCGAAGTCCTGCGCCAGCTCGGCGCGACCGCCGTTTCGCTGCCGGGCGGCGAAATCTTCCCGTCGCTGCAGTCGGGCGCCATCGACGCGACCGAGTGGGTTGGCCCGTGGAACGACCTGGCCTTCGGCTTCTACAAGGTCACCAAGTACTACTACTATCCGGGCTTCCATGAGCCGGGCACGGTTCTGTCCTCGGGCATGAACAAGGGCGTCTGGGACAAGCTGTCTGCTTCGGACCAGGAAATCATCAAGTCTGCGATGAAGGCCGATGCCGCTTCCATGTATGCGGAATTCAACGCAAACAACGGTACCGCGCTCGACACGCTGATCAACAAGCACGGCGTCCAGCTCAAGAAGTTCCCGGACGAAGTCTTCGACGCGATCGGCAAGGTCAGCAACGAAGTGGTCGCCGCCGCTGCCGACGACGACATGGGCAAGCGCATCTACGAGAGCTTCGCCAAGGCGCGTACGGATCTGGGCAACTGGGGCGGCATCGCCGAGCAGGCCTATCTGAACGCCCGCTCGCGGGTGCTCGGCTCGTAATCCGACGACATTTCGTCTGAAAACAGGAATGGCGCGGACACCTTTGATCGGTGTTCGCGCCCTTTCCACACTTGGCTCACGCCTCTGAATCCGCAGCCGCCCGACAGGTGCAGGCAACGCAGAAGGGGTGAGGGAACGCCGGGATGGCGCAGCCCCTCGGGGAATAGGGAGTAAGGGCATATGCGCGCGCTTGCCGCTGCCATCGATGCCGTGAACGACCGCATCGGTCGTTTCGTTGCCTGGTTCGCTTTGTTGATCGTACTGGTCCAGTTCGTCGTCGTCGTCGGACGCTACGTGTTCGGCATGGGCTCGATCTGGATGCAGGAATCGATCGTCTACATGCATGCCCTCTTGTTCATGCTGGCAGCCGCCTACACGCTGCACGACGACGGCCATGTGCGGGTCGATATCTTCTACCGGGAAGCCAATCCCCGGCTGAAGGCGATGGTGAATCTGGTCGGCAGCCTGGTCCTGCTCGTTCCCGTGTGCGTTCTCATTGTCTGGGTGTCTTGGGGCTATGTCGCCAATTCCTGGGCGGTGATGGAAGGCTCGAAGGAAACCTCGGGTATCCAGGGCGTTTATCTCCTCAAGACCGCGATCATCGTGTTTGCGGTGCAGATGGGCTTGCAGGGCGTTTCCATGATGTTGCGTTCATTGCTGGCGCTTGGCGGCGACGAAGGTGAGCTGAAGGCTCTCCGCGCTGTCACCGAGAGCGAGTGAGGGGGCGGTCATGGAAGGTTTTGCACATACTCTCGACGTCCTGATGTTCGCGGTGGTCTGCGTGCTTCTGCTCGCCGGCTTCCCGGTGGCCTTTACGCTTTCCGGCACGGCGCTGATCTTCGCCGTGATCGGCTACTCGGCCGGCGTGTTCGACCTGTCGTTCCTGCAGGCGTTCCCGCAACGCATCTTCGGCACCATGACCAACGAGGTGCTGATCGCGGTGCCGTTGTTCGTGTTCATGGGCGTGATGCTCGAGCGCTCCAAGGTTGCTGAGGAACTGCTCGAGACGATGGGCCGGCTGTTCGGCCGGCTGCGCGGCGGTCTCGGCCTCTCGGTGTCGATCGTCGGCGCGCTGCTTGCCGCGTCCACCGGCATCGTCGGCGCGACCGTCGTCACCATGGGGCTTCTCTCGTTGCCGACCATGCTGAAGCGCGGCTACAGCCCGCGGCTCGCCTGCGGCTCGATCGCCGCCGCCGGTACGCTCGGCCAGATCATTCCGCCCTCCATCGTGCTCGTCATTCTCGGCGACCAGCTGTCGAACGCCTATCAGAAGGCGCAGCTCGACATGGGCATCTTCTCGCCCGAGACGGTGTCGGTCGGCGACCTCTTCGCAGGCGCGCTGATTCCGGGCCTGCTGCTCGTCGGCATGTACATGCTCTACCAGATCTTCGTCGCGATCTTCTGGCCCGATACCTCGCCGGCGATGCCGGAAGAGGAGGCCGGATCGGTGACGCTGAGCCAGGTGCTGCATGCGTTGCTGCCGCCGATCGTGCTGATCGTTGCGGTGCTCGGCTCGATCCTCGCCGGCATCGCGACGCCCACCGAGGCGGCGTCCGTCGGTGCGGTCGGCGCGACGCTTCTCGCCGGCTACCGGCTGGCCGAGAACCGGCCGCTGCCGATCTATATCGCGGCGGCGTCGCTGATCGGCGTTCTGGTGCTGACCGCCTATGTCGATCTGCGCGTCGCGCGCACCGAGATCGGCACCGGCGACATGATCGGCATCGTTCTGGCGGTGGTGCTGTGTGTCGGCCTTGCCTGGGGTCTGCTGGTCGCGCTGTGGCGGGTCTGGAACCAGGATGTGCTCGTCTCGGTGATGCGCTCGACGACGCAGATTTCCTCGATGGTGTTTGTCATTCTGATCGGTGCTGCGCTGTTCAGCCTGGTGTTCCGCGGTCTTGGCGGCGAGGAAATGGTGCATGAGGCGCTGACCGGCCTGCCGGGCGGTGCGCTCGGTGCGATGATCGCCGTGATGCTGTTGATGTTCTTCCTCGGCTTCTTCCTCGACTTCCTCGAAATCGTCTTCGTGGTGGTGCCGCTGGTGGCGCCGATCCTGCTGATGATGGAAATGCCGAACGGCATGCCGATGAGCCCGGTCTGGCTCGGCGTCATGATGGCAATCAACCTGCAGACGTCTTTCCTGACGCCGCCCTTCGGCTTCGCGCTGTTCTATCTGCGCGGTGTTGCGCCGCCGTCGGTGAAGACGACCGACATCTATATCGGCATCATTCCGTTCGTGCTGATCCAGCTCTTTGCGCTTGCCGTGCTCTGGTACCTGCCGGATCTGGCGACCTGGCTGCCGACCATCGTCTACGGACGTTAGGGCGGGCTGAAACGCATAACCGTCCGCGCCTGTCGGGTGCGGGCGGGGCTGCGCTCAGACTTCAGCGCAGCGCGTCATCGAGTGGCTTTTCGAGTTCCGAAATCGCTTCTGTGATGGAATCCAGCCGTTTCGAAAGGACCGCCTGGGCGTCCAGTAATGCCTGATTGTAGAACACCGGCCCGATCTCCTTCATGAAGAAATCGAGCAGGAAGGCGGCGTCGAAATGGCCGATCTCCTGGCCGAGTTCGGCGTCGAAATAGCCGATGATCTTTTCGGTGAGGGCATCTCTGGCCGTTTTAGGCAAGGTGATTTCAGACATGGCTGACTTCTCTCTCCCGCAGTTGACGGCGCTCTCTGGCGTTGCCAAGCTCTTGTTTTGCCCAAGATAACTGGACATGCTGTCATCGGGTGCCGCCACCCAACCACGACAGCCGGAGGAATCAATGGCGCCGCGCACGGTCACTCTCGACGACAAGTACGATCTCGACCAGTCCCGCGTCTTCCTGACCGGCACGCAGGCGCTGATCCGGCTGTGCCTCATGCAGCAGGCGCGCGACGCGGCGGCAGGCCTGTCGACGGCGGGCTATATCACCGGTTATCGCGGGTCGCCGCTCGGCTCGCTTGATCAGCAATTCTGGCGCGCGCGCAAACTGCTCGAACCGAACGACATCCTGTTCCGAACGGCGATCAACGAAGATCTCGCGGCGACCTCTCTTTGGGGAACGCAGCAGGCGGAGATGCGCGGCGAGGGTCGCTTCGACGGCGTTTTCGGCATCTGGTACGGCAAGGGTCCGGGCGCGGACCGCTCCGGCGATGCGTTCCGTCACGCCAATCTCGCCGGCACCTCGCCGAATGGCGGCGTGCTCGCGCTGATGGGCGACGACCACACCTGCGAATCCTCGACGACGGCGCATCAGTCGGAATTCGCCTTCGTCGACGCGATGATCCCGATCCTCAATCCGGCCGGCGTTCAGGAACTGCTCGACTACGGGCTGATCGGTTGGGCGCTGTCGCGCTTTGCCGGTACCTGGGCGGCGCTGAAATGCGTCAAGGATACGATCGAGTCGACGGTGGTGGTCGACGGTTCGATCGACCGGGTGTCGATCGTGCTGCCCGAGGGCGTGGCGATGCCGCCGGACGGGCTCAGCATTCGCCCCGGTATCTCGCCGGTCGCGCAGGAAGCCAAGCTGCACGACTTCAAGCTGCCGGCGGCGATGGCGTTTCTCAGGGCCAACCGGCTCGACCGCATCATACTTGGCGGCGGGCGGAAGCCGCGGCTCGGCATCGCGACCACCGGCAAGAGCTATCTCGACGTGCTCGAAGCACTCGATGCGCTCGGCATCGACGAGGTGATCGCGGCGGATCTCGGCCTCCGGCTCTACAAGATCGGCTGCACCTGGCCGCTCGACCCGCACGGCGCACGGGATTTCTCTGCCGGACTCGAGAAGATCATCGTCGTCGAGGAAAAGCGCTCGCTGATCGAGTGGCAGTTGAAGGAAGCGCTCTACGGTATGAGCGACGCGCCGGTCGTCGTCGGCAAAAAGGACGAGGAGGGCGGATGGCTGTTCCCGTCGAAGGGCGCGCTCGACGCCAATGATATCGCGGTGGCTATCGGCGAACGGCTGCTCGCTTACGCCGAGCGCGAGGACCTGGCAGGCCGTGTCGCGGCGCTGAAGGACGCGCAGCAGCGGCTGCGGCAGGCGAGCGACGTGGCGACCCGCATCCCGTATTTTTGTCCCGGCTGCCCGCACAATTCCTCGACCCATATTCCTGAGGGCAGTCGCGCCTATGCCGGCATCGGTTGCCACTACATGGTCCAGTGGATGGATCGCAAGACCGAGGGTTACACGCAGATGGGTGCGGAGGGCGCCAACTGGGTCGGCGAGGCGCCGTTCTCGACGCGCGGCCATGTGTTCCAGAACATCGGCGACGGCACCTACAACCATTCGGGCATGATGGCGATCCGCGCGGCCGCCGCGTCCGGCGTCAACATCACCTACAAGATCCTGTTCAACGACGCTGTCGCGATGACCGGCGGACAGCCCAATGATGGCACGCTGACGGTCGACCGGATTGCGGCGCAGGTCGCTGCCGAAGGCGCCAAGCGGGTGGTCATCGTCACCGACGAGCCGGACAAGTACCCGCCGGCGACCGCCTGGCCGTTCGGGACGACGATCCATCACCGCGACGAGCTGCTCGCCGTCGAGCGCGAACTTGCCGCCATCCCGGGCATGACGGTGCTGATCTTCGATCAGACTTGTGCGGCGGAGAAGCGGCGGCGGCGCAAACGGGGCCTGTTCCCCGATCCGGATGCCCGTGTCGTCATCAACGAGGCGGTGTGCGAGGCATGCGGCGATTGCGGTATCCAGTCCAATTGCATCGCTATCCAGCCGGTCGCGACAGAGTTCGGTCGCAAGCGGCAGATCGACCAGTCGGCCTGCAACAAGGATTTCTCCTGCGTGAAGGGCTTCTGCCCGAGCTTCGTGACGGTGCACGGCGCGAAGTTGCGCAAGGGCAGCGGCGTTGCGGCAAGTGCCGGCGACGGCGAGGACCGGTTCGCAGCGTTGCCCGATCCCGCGCTGCCGTCGCTCGACAGCACCTTCAACATGCTGGTGACCGGCATCGGCGGAACGGGTGTCGTCACCATCGGCGCGGTGCTCGGCATGGCCGCCCATATCGAGGGCAAGGGCTGCGGCATCATCGATATGGCGGGGCTGGCGCAGAAGGGCGGCGCGGTGACGAGCCATGTGCGGCTGGCGTCCGATCCGGATCACATCAAGTCGATCCGCGTGCCCGCAGGTACAGCGGATCTGGTGCTCGGCTGCGATATGGTCGTGGTTGGCTCGGCCAAGGTGCTGACGGCCATCGATCCCAAGCGCACCGAGGTGGTCGTCAATCTGCATGAATATCTGCCGGGAGATTTTGCCCGCAACGCCGACTACTCGCTGCCGACGAAGCAACTCGTCAAGGCGATCACCGACAAAGCCGGCGCGGGCAGGGCGCAGTTCCTCGAAGCGCAGGCGCTGGCGACGACGCTGCTCGGTGATGCGATCGCCACCAACATGTTCATGCTGGGCTATGCCTATCAGCTCGGTGCGGTGCCGATCGGTGCGGAGGCGATTCTCGAAGCAATCCGGATGAATGGCGTTGCCATCCCGATGAACCAGGCAGCGTTCCAGTGGGGCCGGATGGCGGCACATGACCGGGCTGCGGTCGAAGCGGCGGCCGGCGGGGCCGAGGGCGTTTCCGGCGAAGAGGCGCCGCCGAGCGTTGTCGAGCTCATCGAACATCGTCAGAAGGCGCTGACGGCCTATCAGAACGCCGCCTATGGCCAGCGCTACCGGGCGCTGATGGATCGCGTCATCACGGCCGAAACGGTGGTTGCCGGTGCGCCGGGCGCGCTCAGTGAGACGGTTGCGCGCAATCTCTACAAGCTGATGGCGATCAAGGATGAATACGAGGTCGCCCGGCTCTTCAGCGACGGCAGTTTCCGCCGCCAGCTCGACGCGCAATTCGAGGGCTGGGACAGGTTGTCGATCCATCTCGCGCCGCCGCTTCTTGCCGGCAACGATCCCGAGACCGGGCATCTGAAGAAGGCGCGCTATGGCGGCTGGATGCTGCGGTTGATGCCCTTTGTCGCCTCGCTGCGTGGCATGCGCGGCGGCTGGCTCGATCCTTTCGGTCACAGCGCGGAGCGGCGTATGGAGCGCCGGCTTCTTGCCGACTACGAGGCGGATATCGAAACGATGTTGTCCGGGCTCGATGCTGCGACGCTCGTGCGGGCTGCCGACCTTGCCGGCTGGCCCGACAAGGTACGCGGTTTCGGCCATGTGAAGGAAGCGTCGGTCGAGACGGCAGAGGCCGAGCGCAAGCGCTTGCTTGAAGCCCTGCGCCAGCCGGCGACGATGGCGGAAGCGGCCGAATAGTCCGCTCGGCGCCTTGCTTCGGGGTATTTATTTCGCAAATGCGAGATGGGTTTTCGCAAGTGCAAAATGCCCAAATCTGCGGTTGAGAGCGTGGTTGCAAGACCTCGTCGCGCAGCGGGCGAGCAGAAACTGCTCGCGTGGCGGAATTTCTCTTCGATTCTGTTGCAAAGTGTCCCTGCGAGCCGTTTCAGGAGCTCTCTAGAAACATTCAAATTTTTGAAATCATGAGGAAAATAGCCGATTTCACGGGTTGAGCCCGGGATTTCGACTTTGGTTTGCGCGGGACGGGCTTGATTTGCCGCACGGTGTTCGATTTAGTGAGTTCCAGACAAAAACGATAATCGAACCGGGGGGATAAATTCCCGGTCGTTGGAGAGGGAACGCGATGACGGGAACGCTGACGGCAGCGTCCGCGGACGGGGACACTTTCCCAAAGCTCTTGTTGCGGAATGCGGCGGTCCGGGGGGGCAAGCCGGCAATTCGTGAAAAAGACCTAGGTATCTGGCAGACCTGGACGTGGTCCGAGGTCGCCGACGAAGTTTGCCGTTTCGCCATCGGGCTGAAAGAGCTCGGTTTCGGTGCCGGCGACAAGGTCGCGATCATCGGCAGCAACCGGCCGCGGCTCTATTGGGGCATGCTGGCCGCGCAGAGCCTCGGCGGTGTTCCTGTGCCGGTCTATGCGGATTCGGTTGCCGAGGAGATGGCCTATGTGCTGAGCCACGCCGAGGTGGTTTTCGCCGTCGTCGAGGACCAGGAGCAGGTCGATAAGGTGCTTGGAGTGTCGGAGCAGGTGCCGATGCTCAAGCAGGTGATCTATGACGATCAGCGCGGGCTTCGCGACTACGACCACACCCATCTGCACAGCTTCGAAGAGGTCCAGAAACAGGGCGCGGCGATCATGGCCGCCAATGCTGGCGCGAAGAAGGCCTGGGAAGAGGGCATCGCCGCGGGCAAGGGCTCCGACATCTCCGTCATGCTCTACACCTCGGGCACCACCGGGCGCTCGAAGGGCGTGATGCTGTCGGGCGAACGCTGCGTGGCGGCTGCGACCGACACGGTCAAGTTCGACAAGCTGACCGAAAATGACGAGGCGCTCGCCTATCTGCCGCTCGCCTGGGTCGGCGACCACTACCTGAACTATGCCCAGGGCATCGTCGCCGGCTTCTGCACGGCCTGTCCGGAGAGCCCGGAAACGGCGGCGCAGAATTTGCGCGAGATCGGTCCGACCTTCTATTTCGCTCCGCCGCGCGTCTTCGAGGCGAACCTGACGACGGTGATGATCCGCATGGAAGATGCGGGCAAGTTCAAGCAGAAGATGTTCAATTACTTCCTCGGCGTGGCCAAGCAGTACGGCGAGAAGATTCTCAACAAGCAGCCGGTGCCGCTTGGCGGCCGCCTGCTTTATGCGCTTGGCGGCCTGCTGGTCTACGGGCCGCTGAAGAACGTGCTCGGCTTCTCGCGCATTCGCGTGGCCTACACCGCCGGCGAGGCGATCGGCCCGGACCTGTTCTCGTTCTACCGTTCGCTCGGCATGAACCTGAAACAGCTGTACGGCCAGACCGAAGCGTTCCTCTATGTGACCTGCCAGGAAGACGGTCATGTGCGCTCCGACACGGTCGGTCCGCCGGCGCCGAATGTGGACATCAAGATCACCGATGACGGCGAGGTGGTGTTCCGCAGCCCGGGCCGGTTCGTCGCCTACTACAAGAACGAAGAGGCGACGCGGGACACCATGACCGAGGACGGTTGGGTGCACACCGGCGACGCCGGCTTCTTCGATACCGACGGCCAGCTCAAGATCATCGATCGCGCCAAGGATGTCGGCAAGCTCGCCGACGGTACGATGTTCGCGCCGAAATATATCGAGAACAAGTTGAAGTTCTTCCCGAACGTCAAGGAAGTGGTGGCGTTCGGCGATGAACGCGACTTCTGCACCGCCTTCATCAATATCGATCTCAACGCGGTCGGCAACTGGGCGGAGCGCAACAACATCGCCTATGCGAGCTATCAGGAACTGGCGCAACATCCCGATGTTTACGGGATGATCGAGGAACACGTCGACAAGGTGAACCAAGACCTTGCGGGCGAGCCCCGGGTGGCGAACTCGCAGATCAAGCGGTTCCTCGTGCTGCACAAGGAACTCGATGCGGATGACGGCGAACTGACCCGGACGCAGAAGGTGCGGCGTAACTTCATCGCTGAACGCTATGCGACGCTGATCGAAGCGCTCTATGACGGGTCGAGCGAGAAATTTGTCGAGACGGAAGTGACCTTCGAGGATGGCCGCACGGGCAAGGTATCGGCGACGGTGCAGATCCGTGACATGACCATGCACCCGGTCCGGTCCGAGACCGTTCAGGAGGCCGCGGAATGAGCGTGTCGACCAATTCTGCGGAAACCGCCCCGAAGAAGAGCGGTGAAGTGTTGCTGCGCGTCGAGGACGTGTCGCTGTCGTTCGGCGGCGTCAAGGCGATCACGGCGATCTCGTTCGACATCCAGGAAGGCGAGATCCGCGCGATTATCGGCCCGAACGGTGCCGGCAAGACGTCGATGCTGAATGTGATCAACGGTTTCTATCACCCGCAGGAGGGTGAGGTGTGGTTCCGCGGAGAAAAGCGCAAACCGATGAAGCCGCACGAGATCGCCTATCAGGGCATCGCGCGCACCTTCCAGAACATCGCGCTCTTCAAGGGCATGACGACGCTCGACAACATCATGACCGGGCGCCTGACCATGATGAAGAAGAACATGTTCTGGCAGGCGTTGTGGACCGGCCCGGCGGTGCGTGAGGAGATCGAGCACCGTGAAGTGGTCGAGCGGATCATCGACTTCCTCGAGATCCAGCACATCCGCAAAACGCCGGTCGGGCGCTTGCCTTACGGTCTGCAGAAGCGGGTCGAGCTTGGCCGCGCGCTTGCCGCAGAACCGAAGCTTCTCCTCCTCGACGAGCCGATGGCCGGCATGAACGTCGAGGAAAAGGAAGACATGAGCCGCTTCATCCTCGATGTGAACCAGCAGTTCGGCACGACGATCGCGCTGATCGAGCACGACATGGGCGTGGTCATGGACCTTTCCGACCGCGTCGTGGTGCTCGACTACGGCAAGAAGATCGGTGACGGCACGCCGGACGAGGTGCGCACCAATCAAGACGTCATCGACGCCTATCTCGGCGTCAGCCACGACTGAGGAAAACCTGATGCTTCTGATCGATCCGTTTTTCTGGGAAGTCGTGATCTCCGGCCTTTTGGCCGGCGTGATGTACTCGCTGGTGGCCCTTGGCTTCGTGCTCATCTTCAAGGCGTCGGGCATCTTCAACTTCGCCCAGGGCGTTTTGGCGCTGTTCGCGGCACTCACCCTGGTCGGCTTCCAGACCGGCCAGGTGCCGTTCGCGCACCTCATCAACACCATGTTCGGCTCGCAGATCCACAATTGGGGGCCCGGTTTCCCGACGATCGTCGCGATCGCGCTGACGCTGGTGGTGATGATCGGTCTTGCCTGGCTCATCGTGCGGGTGGTGCTGAAGAACCTGGTCAATCAGGAAGGCATCATCCTGTTCATGGCGACCATCGGTCTTGCCTTCGTGCTCGAAGGTCTGGGCGATCTGATGTGGGGTGCCGACGTCAAGATGCTCGATGTTGGGCTGCCGTCCGGCCCCTCCGACACGATCATCGATGCGACCGGCATGTTCGTCGAAAAGCTCGAGATCGCAGCCGCGATCGTCGCCATCATCCTTGTCGTTTCGCTGACCATCTTCTCGCAATACACCAAGATGGGTCGGGCGCTGCGCGCGGTCGCCGACGACCATCAGGCGGCGCTGTCGGTCGGCATCTCGCTCGAGACCATCTGGTGGATCGTGTGGTCGGTGGCGGGCATCGTCGCGCTTGTGGCGGGCATCATGTGGGGCGCGAAATCGGGCGTGCAGTTCTCGCTGTCGCTGATCGCGCTGAAAGCCCTGCCGGTGCTGATGCTCGGCGGTTTCACCTCGATCCCCGGCGCCATCGTCGGCGGACTGATAATCGGGGTTGGTGAGAAGATCTTCGAGTTGTGGGTCGGTCCGATGATCGGCGGCGCCACCGAAAACTGGTTCGCCTACATGCTGGCGCTTCTGTTCCTGCTGTTCCGGCCGCAAGGGCTGTTCGGCGAAAAGATCATCGAAAGGGTCTGACGCAGCATGACTCACAAGAGCCGGCTCGGGTGCCTCGTGATCGACTGCAAGACCGACGACCTCGGTGATGCACTGACGTTCTGGTCAGGCGTTTTCGGCCTGCCGGGCAAGGTCGATGGCGATGGCAAGTATGCGGTTCTGGAAGAACCGAAGGGGGACGCCCGGGTGTTGATTCAATCCGTCGAGCACGAGCCGCGTGTTCATCTCGACTTCGAGACCGACGACAAGGCTGCGGAGCGCGACAGGTTGCTCGCACTTGGCGCACGGGAAATTGGGGCAGTGAAGCAATGGATCGTGATGGAAGCGCCGACGGGACACCGTTTCTGCGTCGTCGATCCACAGCGCAGCGACTTTGCCAAAAACGCTAGAGAGTGGGATAGCGTCTGATGTTTTATCGCGAAGCAGGCGAGTTCAAGACGACATACCGGGAGGATCAGGCGACCTTCCCGATCCGCTTCGACTTCTGGGCCTTCTGGATCATCGTGGCGATCGCCTTTCTGGTGGTGCCGTTCTTCATCAATCCGTACTGGGAAAAAGCGGTCTTCATTCCGTTCCTGGTGTTCGCGCTGGCCGCGCTCGGGCTCAATATCCTGACCGGCTATTGTGGCCAGGTGTCGCTCGGAACCGGCGGGTTCATGGCTGTGGGGGCCTATGCCTGCTACAAGCTGATGACGGCGTTCCCGGACCTAAACTTCTTCCTCATCGTCGTCCTGTCGGGCGGCGTCACAGCCTTCGTCGGCATCCTGTTCGGTCTGCCGAGTCTCAGGATCAAGGGGTTCTACCTGGCGGTGGCGACACTTGCCGCGCAGTTCTTCCTGGTCTGGCTCTTCAACAAGGTGCCGTGGTTCTATAACTACTCGGCCACCGGCCAGATCACGGCGACGGAGCGCACCATTTTCGGCTTCGCGGTGACGGGGCCGAATGCCAGCCCGGTCGTGACCTATCTGTTCTGCCTGACGATCGTGTTCATCTTCGGCTGGGTCGCGCGCAACCTGACGCGCGGGCGTATCGGCCGCTCTTGGATGGCGATCCGCGACATGGACATCGCGGCCGAGATCATCGGCGTCAACCCGCTGATGACGAAGCTGTCGGCCTTCGCCGTTTCGTCGTTCTATATCGGCATGGCGGGCGCGCTGTTCTTCTCGGTCTGGCACGGCGCGGCCGAAGTGACGGAAGCGTTCGGCATCAACCAGAGCTTCCTCGTGCTGTTCATGGTCATCATCGGCGGTCTCGGCTCGATCTTCGGCTCGCTCGTCGGGGCGGCGTTCATGGTGCTGCTGCCGGTGCTGTTCAAGAACATCTTCGTCGACGCATTCGGCTGGCCGACGGACCTGTCGGAATATCTCCAGCTGATGTCGGTCGGCGCACTGATCATTCTGTTCCTGATCGTCGAGCCGCACGGCATTGCCGCCCTGTGGCGCACGGCGAAGGAAAAACTGAGAATGTGGCCGTTCCCGCACTGAGTGCGGAACACAACACAGAGATCGCCCGGCGCTGCCGGGCGGAGGCGAGCCGGTTTCCGACAAACAAGCAAAAGCGATAACGCGAAGCGGAACCGGCCTTACAGAAGATGGGAGCGAACGCGAGGCGAAAAGCCCGCGTCCTTCAGGAAACGAGCAACCCTTAGGGAGGATTCATCTATGAAAATCACTCGGATCGCACTGGCCGCAGCGCTTGCGCTCGGCGTCGCGACGCCGGCGATGTCTGCGGAACTGGTGTTCCCGTCGCTGAGCTACCGGACCGGTCCTTACGCACCGAACGGTATCCCGTTCGCCGATGGCTACGCCGACTACTTCACGCTCATCAACGAGCGTGACGGCGGCGTCGAAGGCGTGCGCATTTCCAACCCGGAATGCGAAACCGGCTACAATACGACCAAGGGCGTGGAATGCTACGAGTCGACCAAGGGCATGGGCAGCCTCGTCTACCAACCGCTGTCGACCGGCATCACCTACCAGCTGATCCCGAAAGCGACCGCCGACGGCATTCCGATCCACTCGATGGGTTACGGCCGCACGTCGGCTGCCAACGGCAAGGTGTTCAACAACATCTTCAACTATCCCGGCACCTACTGGGATGCGGCCTCGATCATCGTCAAGTACATCAGCAGTGAAGAAGGCGGCGATCTCAAGGGCAAGAAGATCGCGCTCGTCTACCACAACTCGGCCTACGGCAAGGAGCCGATCCGCACCCTCGAGAAGCTGGCTGAAAAGCACGGCTACGAGCTGACGCTGCTGCCGGTCGACCATCCGGGTCAGGAGCAGAAGGCGACCTGGCTGCAGATCCGCCGCGACCGTCCCGACTATGTCGTGATGTGGGGCTGGGGCGTGATGAACCAGGTGGCGATCAAGGAAGCCGCTTCGATCCGCTTCCCGATGGATCATTTCATCGGCGTGTGGTGGTCGGCCTCTGAAAACGACGTCATCCCGGCCGGCGACGGTGCCGATGGCTACAAGGCGATCACCTTCCACGGTGTCGGTTCCGACTTCCCGATCTACGCCGACCTGAAGAAGTACGTCTTCGACGCCGGCAAGGCGGCGGGCGACGGCTCGAACGGCGGCACGGTGCTCTACAACCGTGGCATGGTCGCGGCGATGTGGGCGGTCGAAGCCGCGCGCACGGCGATGAAGATCCACAACACCAAGGAAATCACCTCGCAGATGATGCGTGACGGCATGGAAGCGCTGAATGTCGACGAGGCCCGCCTCGCCGAACTCGGACTGCCGGGCTTCACGGTTCCGGTCAAGGTTTCCTGCGCCAACCACGGTGGCCCGGGCCTCGGTGCGATCCAGCAGTGGGATGCCAAAGCGAAGAAGTGGTCGATCATCACCGACTACATCGAAGCCGATCGTGAGATCGTCGATCCGCTGATCGCCGAAGACTCCGCGGCGTTCGCCAAGGAAAACAACATCACGCCGCGCAGCTGCGAATAATCGGCGTATTGAAAAACGCGCGTCCGGCATCGTGCCGGGCGCGCTCTTTGCCCGCGATTGCAAGGTGATATCGATGAGTGAAGCGCTAGCGCAGCAGACGGACACCGCGACGGCCGGGGGAATCCTCACGGTCAACAATATCGAGGTGATCTATAACCACGTCATTCTGGTGCTGAAAGGCGTGTCGCTGACGGTTCCCGTCGGCGGTATCGTGGCGCTGCTCGGGGCCAATGGCGCCGGCAAGACAACGACACTGAAGGCGATCTCCAACCTGCTGCATGCCGAGCGCGGCGAGGTCACCAAGGGCAACATCATTTTTGATGGCGAGCAGGTCGAGGCGTTGTCGCCGAACGACCTGGTGCGCCGCGGCTGCATCCAGGTGATGGAAGGCCGCCACTGCTTCGGCCACCTCTCGGTCGAGGAAAACCTTTTGACCGGCGCCTATACGCGGCGCGACGGGGGCGCTGCGGTCAAGCGCGACCTCGAAATGGTCTATGACTACTTCCCGCGTCTGCGCGAACGTCGCAAGAGCCAGGCGGGCTATACGTCGGGCGGCGAACAGCAGATGACGGCGATCGGCCGGGCGCTGATGTCGCGGCCGAAGATGATCCTGCTCGACGAACCGTCGATGGGTCTGGCGCCGCAGCTGGTCGAGGAAATCTTCGAGATCGTCAAGCAGCTCAACAGCAAGGAAGGCGTGTCGTTCCTGCTGGCCGAGCAGAACACGAACATCGCTCTGCGCTACGCGACCTACGGCTACATTCTGGAGTCCGGGCGTGTCGTGCTCGATGGCGAGGCCAAGGCACTGCGCGAGAACGAGGACGTCAAGGAGTTCTATCTCGGCGTCGGCGGCGAAGGCCGCAAGTCATTCCGCAACGTCAAGCACTACAAGCGCCGCAAGCGCTGGCTGGCCTGATCTTTTTCGCTATTGCTCCCGACTTTTCGCCCTTTTCGGGATGCATTTCATTTCGATTCGCGTAGTTTTGTCGGTGCGCACACAATCTGTTGCCGGGTAAGGGAAAAGGGATATGTCCGAGTTTTTCGATAAGAACGAAACCCGTGACACGGCGGAACGCGAAGCCGATCTTTTCTCCAAGCTGCCGAACTTCCTTGCCGATGCGGTGGCCAAGGCGCCGGGCTGGAAAGCCTTTCTCGATGGCAACGATCCGGCCGCGGTGACCGACCGTGCCGCACTCGCGAAACTGCCGGTTCTGCGCAAGCCGCAATTGATGGAAGCGCAGAAGGCCTCGCCGCCGTTTGGCGGGTTCGTTGCCGCCGCTCCGGGTGCTTATGGCCGGGTGTTCATGTCGCCGGGTCCGATCTGGGAGCCGCAGGGCGCGGGACCGGATCCGTGGAACGGCGCGCGTGCGCTCTACGCCGCCGGCTTCCGCGCTGGCGACGTCGTTCACAACGCGTTCGCCTATCACCTGACGCCGGGCGGCTTCATCCTCGATGTCGGCGCCCAGTCGCTCGGTTGCGCCGTTTTTCCGGCCGGTGTCGGCAATACGGAAGCGCAGCTCGAGGCGATTTCCGTTCTCAAGCCCTCCGGCTATACCGGCACGCCCGACTATCTCAAGGTCCTGCTCGACAAGGCCGACGAAGCCGGCACGGATGCGTCGTCGATCGTGCGCGGCCTGGTGTCGGGTGGCGCGCTGTTCCCCTCGCTTCGGGCGGAATATGAGGATCGCGGTGTCGCCGTCCAGCAATGCTATGCGACAGCTGATATCGGCGTCATTGCCTATGAGTCGGCAGCGCGCGAGGGGCTTATCGTCAACGAGGATATCATTGTCGAGATCGTCCGGCCGGGCACCAGCGAACCGGTCGCCGAGGGCGAGGTCGGCGAGGTGGTGGTGACCGTGTTCAACCCGGTCTATCCGCTGATCCGCTTCGGCACCGGCGATCTGTCGGCGGTGCTTCCAGGCGCCAGCCCGTGCGGGCGGACCAACATGCGCATCAAGGGTTGGATGGGCCGGGCGGATCAGCGGACCAAGGTGAAGGGCATGTTCGTCGATCCGGTTCATATCGACCAGATCGTCAAGCGACATGACGAGATCGTGCGCGCCCGGTTGGTGGTTACGCGCAAGGACGAACAGGACCAGATGACGCTGCAGGTCGAATGCGTTTCCGACGACGCGGCGCTTGGCGAGGCGATTGCGGCCACGCTGCGTGACGTCACCAAGCTTAAAGGTCTGGTAACGATGGTAGAACCCGGCAACCTACCGAATGACGGCAAGGTTGTCTCCGATGAGCGTGACTACTAATAGTTTATTTCACTGATATTTGGGTTGTCTGCGCGAAATAGAGCAGGCGTGACTGGCGTTTTCCCCGGCTTTTCTCCCTGAAAAGCCGGGGATATTTTTTTGTCGTGACAGCAACTACACTTTTCGGACAATTGCGACGGAACAACAGACAACAAGGAAATCCGTCATGGAACTCTCGACGTATGCGGGCGTCGATATGCACCGCGACGATGCCGATATCGTCGTTCTTCTCGTGTCGAGTGACCCGTCATTGGTTGCGACGGTCAGCAGCATGCTGAACCGGGCCGAATACGTGATTTCAGTGATTGGCGTCGCCTGCGAAGCCGATGCCATGGCGATGATGCGGCAGTGTCAGCGCACGGGCGGTCGGCGCATGCCCGACCTCGTCCTCCTGTCGGTGGAGTATCCCGGACAGACCAAGCAGCGTTTCTTTACAGCCATGCAGGATGAAGCGTTGCTCGGGCAGATCCCGGTCTGTGCATTGGCGACGTCGCTGGCCGACCAGGAAAGGCGGGCGCTCTACGAAGCCGGCGCCAATGCGATCGTTGAACGGGTCGATACGCTCGACGGGCTCAGCGAAGCCTTGAACACGATCGTGAGCTTCTGGTTCCGGCTCGCGAAGCGCGCCTATATCGCGTAGAAATCGTCTTCGTCTTCAAGCGCACTGAGATCGATGGCCGGTGCCTTGGCGGGCTTCGCCGCCGGTGGGTGGGCTGGCCTCGGTGTTGCTGTGGAGGTCGGGTCGGCCGCACGGTTGCGCCGTGCCAGAACGGCTCCGCGTGAGACGTTTTCGCCTGCCGACCGCGTCGGAATATGGCGATCCTTCAGCACCTTCAGAACGCGCTGTCCGAGCACGGAGACCGAGAGCGGCTTGGTGACCACCGCGTCGGCGCCGGCCTCGGCGATGCGCAACACCGTTTCATAGTCGGTGAAGGCCGAAACGACGACAATCGGCATGGCGCGCATTTTCGGTTCGTTCGAACGCCGCGCCATTTCAAGAAACTCTTCCCCGTTGAAGCCGGGCATGCGCCAGTCGAGCAGGATGATGTCGCAATCACGCGCGCTCAGAACCTCGATGGCGTCGAGTCCGTCGGTCGCTTCCATGACTTCGTGCACGCCGAGCTGGCGCAGCATGCTGCGCATGAGCTTGCGGACGAACTGGTTGTCGTCGACGACGAGGACGTGCAGGCGATGAAACAAATTTTTTTCTGAAGCGATGCTCATGGGAGGATAATCCTGAAAAACTAATCCATTCGTGCCAGACACTTGTCAAAAGTTACTTAACGGAAAAAGCGAGTATCGGATGATTTCGAAAACGTCTGGTTTGTGCCCTTCCCGTCGATAAAGCGCGCGGCGGGAAGGCCGATTCCCGCAAGTCCGGGAAAGGCCGCAGAAAACTGCGAAAAACTCAGAAACATTGCGTCGGCCGGGATGGGCTCCCGGCCGGCGCGATGGTTTCATCTGCGACCGTCGGTCGCGTTCTCACTTGATCGTGATGCGGCCTTCGACGGCATAGGAGAGGGTTCCCTGCTTTCGAATGAAAGCCATGACATCGTTGGCCATCAGCTTGGCGTCGCGGGGACCGAGCAATTCCTTCTTCTTCTTGAACATGGTGTAGCCGTCGCCGCCGCGCGCCATGAAGTCGTTGGTGGCGAGTTTATACTTGCCGGCGGGATCGAGCGGGACATCGCCGAGTGTCGCCGAAACGACCCTTGACCCGGCGGGCCGTGTTGCGTCGGCAATGACCGTCATGCCGGCGATCTGCGGGAAGCGGCCGGCGGTGCCTTCCTCAAGCTTCGAGAAGCCGTTTTCGAGTGCGGCCAGCACCGTCTTGCCGTCGACCTCGAGCAGCATCGTCGTGTTGCCGAAGGGCAGTTCGGTCAGCACGTCGCGGCGGGTGAGCACCGTGCCCGCACCGTAGACCCGGTTGGCGCGAATGCCGCCGCCATTGGTGATGGCGATGTCGGCGCCGGTCGCCTCCTTCATGGCGTCGGCGATGAGATTGCCGATCGCGGTTTCCTGCGCACGCACACTCGCGCGGCGGCTGTCCAGCTCGGTCGTCGTGGTACCGATCTCGACGTCGAGTTCCTTTGCGAGAATGTCGGCGAGTTCGGCGACACGGGCGCCGGCAGCAGGCTGACGCTCGACGTCGGCGGTGTCGATGATGCGGAAATTCGGCCACCATTTGACCCGGCGGCGGCCGTCACGTTCGCTGACCGCAAAGGTGATGTCGACGGCGGTGACGAATTAGGCGTCTTCCTTCGATTCCACGATCGCGGTGCGGCCGTCATAACCGAGGTAAAGGTCGTGATCATCGCCCGTGAGGATGAGGTCGAAGGCGCCGGAGTCGGCCAGCACGCGGTCCTTGGCGCGATCGGTGTGGGTGACGAGGACGATGAATTCGGCGCCGTCATCGCGCAGCTTGCGGGCCTCTGTGAAGGCGGTGTCGATGGAGCGCGCGAACTTCAGGTCGCCGGGGCTCGACTTCACCGGCGAGTCGTCGGCGGCAAGACCGATGACGCCGATCTTGACGCCGCCGGCCTCATAGGTGGCGTGGTCGGCGAAACCGTCGAGCAGGGACCCGTCGGCGGCGCGCAGATTGGCGGCGAGCTTCGGAAACTTCGCCTCCGCCATGCGCTGCAGAAAGACCTCCTTGCCGAAATCGAACTCGTGATTTCCGGGCACGAAAATGTCCGGCGGGGCGAAGTTCAGCAGTTCGATGGTGTGCGCGCCCTGGTCGAAGCCCGACAGCAGCGATGGCGATAGCGTGTCGCCGGCATGGGCATAGATCACCGTGCCGCCCTTTGCGCGCTCGGCATCGACGACGGCGGCGAGCCGGGCAAATCCGCCGCGTCCGTTGTCGCCGTCGAATCGGTAGATGTCGTTGACCAGAAGGAATGTGACGTCTGCCGCGACCGCGCCGGTGAGCGATACCAGCGAAAGACAGAGGGCGAGAACGGCAGAACCGAGTGTGGCAATCCAAGTCCGCATGGCGGAGCCTCCCTGATGCTTCTGGCACGCATTAGAGACGCGGAATCGGGGTGATGCAACTTGCAGATTTCCGGGGAGCCTGGCTCCTCACGGTGCCTAGCCGAAAAGTTTTTGCGAGTAGTTCTTAAAAAGCTTCCAAAGAAGGTTACTTCTATGTAGTATGCCCAATAAGGCCGGTGGGGCTGTTCCCCAAATGCCGGTGCAAGGGACGACGGAAGCATGACCGAATTGGCAGTGACAGCGGGACGGGTCCTGGTCGACAGCGCGGACTGGCGGAGCAATCCCTATGCCTGGCGCCTGTGGGTGCTGGCCGCCGTCCTCGGGCTTCTTCTCGTTCCCGGCGAGATCGGCGCGCTGACCGTGTCCGCACTCGCCGATGCCTATCTGCAGGTCACGGTCTTCGTCGCTGCCACGCTTGGTCTGGTTTATCTGCTCGAGGGCGTGCTGCGCTTCGATATGGGGCGGATGCTGGAGCGGACGTCGCGCTGGCAGCCGTTCATCGCCTCGCTGCTCGGTGCCATGCCGGGCTGTGGCGGGGCCATCATCGTCGTCACGCAATATACCCGCGGCTATGCCTCCTTCGGCAGTGTAGTCGCGGTGCTTACCGCGACCATGGGTGACGCGGCATTCCTGCTGATTGCACGCGAACCGCAGACCGCGCTCGGCGTCATCGCGGTGAGTATCGTCGTTGGCACCGCTGCCGGAATGGTGGTCGACCGGGTGCACGGGCGGGATTTCCTGCGCCGCGCGGTCGACAACCGGCCGCAGGTGGTGCGCCGCGAGCGTCCGGAAGCGGCGGGTCTGGCGTTTGTCGCTTCCGCCGTCCGCACGAGCTGGATGGTGCTTGTCGTTCCGGGCTTGCTGCTCGGCATCCTCGCCGCGTTGCAGATCGACGCGGACGCCCTGTTGGCGCCATTGGCAGGAGAGGGTATCGCGACCAAACTGGGCGCCGCAGGTGCGCTTGTCGCGCTGACCATGTGGGCGTTTGCCGGCCACGAGAACAGCCACGTCATTTCCGATCCACGTGAGAGTGCGCGCGGCACGGTGTGGCAGCGGATCATGGCCGACACCAATTTCGTCACCGGCTGGGTGGTGATGGCTTTCCTTGCCTTCGAGTTGACGGTGCACGTCTTCGGGCTCGATCTCGGCACGCTGTTCAAGGGCTGGGCGTTCATGATGCCGGCGGTTGCCATGCTGATCGGGTTCATCCCCGGCTGCGGCCCGCAGATCGTCGTCACGACACTCTATCTGGCCGGCGCCGTGCCGCTGTCGGCGCAACTTGCCAACGCGATCTCGAACGACGGCGATGCGCTGTTCCCGGCGATTGCGCTGGCCCCGCAGGCGGCGATGCTGGCGACCGTCTACACGGCGGTCCCCGCCCTCATCGTCGGTTATGGCGCGATGCTGCTGTTCGGCCTGTAAGCTTCCTGTTCAGCAATGTGACCGTCGCGCGGTTGGAAGCCGCGCGGCGATCGCCTATGTGTGAGCATGGGCGCGATCGATCGCGTCCATCTGTTCGAATGGCGACGTTCGGTCGCCGAATGATGAGAGTTGGAGAACACGATGACGTCGAACCCTGCATCGGAAACGCGGCGCGAGGACATGCGGGCAGTGCGCCTGCCGCAGCCGCATCCGGCGGTGACGAGCGGCAAGGTCGGCGTTCTCCTCGTCAATCTCGGCACGCCGGACGGTACCGACTACTGGTCGATGCGGCGCTATCTGAAAGAGTTCCTGTCCGACCGGCGGGTGATCGAGACGCCGCGGCTGATCTGGTGGTTCGTGCTCAATGTCATCATCCTGACGTTCCGGCCGAAGAAATCGGGCGAAGCGTACGAGCAGATCTGGAACAAGGACCTCAACGAGTCGCCGCTGCGCACCATCACGCGCTCGCAAGGCGAGAAGCTCGCCGCCGACTTCAAGGGTGACGATCGCGTCGTGGTGGACTGGGCGATGCGCTACGGCAATCCGTCGATTGCCGAGCGGATTGCCGGGCTGAAGGACGCCGGTTGCGACCGTTTGCTGGTGGTGCCGCTTTATCCGCAATACGCGGCGGCGACGACGGCAACGGTCAACGACGCCGTGTTCGACGTGTTGAAGACGATGCGCTGGCAACCGACGCTGCGTATCGCCGCGCCCTATCACGACGAGCCGGTCTATATCGATGCGCTCGCCGCCTCGATCCGCGAACATCTCGCCGGGCTCGATTTCGAGCCGGAGCTGATCCTCACCTCCTATCACGGCATTCCGAAAAGCTATTTCGACAAGGGCGATCCGTATCATTGCCACTGCCAGAAGACGACGCGGCTCCTGGCCGAGGCGCTTGGGCCGGACGCGCCGCCGCTGAAGCTGACCTTCCAGTCGCGCTTCGGGCCGGCCGAATGGCTGCAGCCCTATACCGACGAGACGGTCAAGGAACTGGCGCGTAGCGGGACCAAACGGCTTGCCGCGGTGATGCCCGGCTTCTCGGCGGACTGCCTGGAGACTCTCGAAGAGATCGGCGGCGAGAATGCCGAATATTTCCACGAGGAGGGGGGCGAGCACTTTTCCGCCATCCCCTGCCTCAACGACAGCGAACACGGCATGGCGGTGATCCGCGATATCGTCCGTCGCGAGCTGGCCGGCTGGATCTGACCCCATCGCGGGGTAATTCGCGGCTGAAAACCGTTTGGCGGCTCCGTGCTGGCGGAAACGGGTTACACTGCGGTCACAGGGATTCGCGCGGGGGCGCACAAACCGATTGCCAAGGGACTGCCCGGTTCCACAGGGCGGGCGATCCCAAAGAGGGAGATGCGGTCATGGATTTCAATTTGGTCGGGACGGACGTCGTCGTCATCGTCCTGGTGGTGCTGTTCATCATCGCCATCATTTCCGGCGTCAAGACGGTGCCGCAGGGCTACAACTATACGGTTGAGCGTTTCGGCCGATATACGAAGTCGCTCCGGCCGGGCCTGAACCTCATCGTGCCCTTCTTCGACACGGTCGGCGCGAAGATGAACATGATGGAGCAGGTGCTCGACGTACCGAGCCAGGAAGTCATCACCCGCGACAACGCGACGGTGACGGCGAACGGCGTCACTTTCTATCAGGTGCTCGACGCGGCCCGTGCCGCCTATGAAGTGTCGGGGCTCGAATACGCCATCCTCAACCTTACGATGACCAATATCCGTTCGGTGATGGGGTCGATGGACCTCGACGAATTGCTGTCGAACCGTGACGAAATCAATGCCCGCGTGCTCAATGTGGTCGATGCCGCGGTCGAGCCGTGGGGCATCAAGATCACGCGTATCGAGATCAAGGACATCGACCCGCCGCGCGATCTGGTCGACTCGATGGCCCGCCAGATGAAGGCGGAACGCGAGAAGCGCGCCTCGATCCTGGAAGCCGAGGGCCGCCGGCAGGCGGAGATCCTCAAGGCCGAAGGCCAGAAGCAGGCGCAGATCCTGGAAGCCGAAGGTCGGCGCGAGGCGGCTTTCCGTGACGCCGAAGCGCGCGAGCGTGAAGCCGAGGCGGAAGCGAACGCAACGCGCGCGGTGAGCACAGCCATCGCCGAGGGCGACGTGCAGGCGATCAACTACTTCGTTGCCAACAAGTATGTCGAAGCGCTGACGGAGGTCGCCCGCTCGCCGAACCAGAAGGTGCTGATGCTGCCGATGGAGGCGACGTCCATTCTCGGTTCGTTGACCGGCATTGCCGAGATCGCCAAGGAAGCGTTCGGTGAGGACCGCACGTCATCGCGTCGCCGGTCGTCGTCGGGTATTCCCACGACCCGCCGCGACGATCCGAACGCTTAAGGAGGCCCGACGATGGGGCTCATTTCCTCGCTCATAGACTTCCTCGGCCCGTGGAGCTGGTGGGTGCTCGGTCTGGTGCTGCTGGCGCTCGAGATCTTCGCTCCCGGTACGGTGTTCATGTGGTTCGGCGTGTCTGCCATCGTCGTCGGCACGCTGGCGCTGTTCGTCGGCTTCGGCTGGCAGACGGAGGCGATCATCTTCGTCGTGCTGGCGCTGGTCGCGATCATCGCCAGCAAGATGCTTCTGCGCGGGCGGGCCGGACAGGACGAGGGCGATCTGCACCTCAATCAGCGCGGGATGCGGCTGGTCGGGCGTGCCTACGTGCTCGCAGAGCCGCTTGCCGACGGCAGCGGACGGCTGAAGATCGACGATACGATGTGGCGGATAAGCGGTCCCGACATGCCGGCCGGCACGCGGGTGCGTATCGCGGCTGCCGATGGCGCCTTGTTGATCGTCGAGGCGGCGGAGTAAGGCGGGGCCGGGCTCCGGCTCGCGGGCTTGCCGGCGCTGCTCTTGCCGACGGTTGCTTTACGGCTTGTATTCCGTCGGCAGCGGCGGCGCTTCCTTGATCAGCAGGATACTGATGCGCCGGTTGGCGGCGAGGAACGGGTCGTTCGGAAACAGCGGCTCGGTGTCCGATTTGCCGACGACCTCGGAGAAGCGATCGTTGCCGATGCCGAATTCCTGCAGGATGCGGCGGGTGGTGTTGGCGCGGTCCGCCGACAGTTCCCAACCGGAGTAGTTCGGGTCGACATAGGCGTGGCCGGTGGTCGTGTGGCCGGTCACGCGGATGCGGTTCGGCATCTTGCGCAGCACCGGCGCCATCTTGGCCAGCAGGAGGCGGGTGGTCTCGTAAGGGTATTTCGACCCTTCGGAGAACATCGCGCGGCCGTCCTGATCGACCAGCATGATGTTGAGGCCTTCGTCGCTCTCCTCGATGATGATGTTCTTCGAAATCTCGGCGATGTCGGGCATTTCCTGCCAGGCCTGACGTAACGAGGCTGCCGCGGTCGCGAACTGGCGCGACTTTTCGATATCGGTCAGTTCGGTGTCGAAGGTGTTGGCCTCGGGCCCCTGCTTGGTGCGGTCATCCTGGCGGATGTTGTCGAAGTCGGCGTTCTTGCGCTGGTCGATCGGCGAGACCTTCTTGACGAACTTGCGGACCGGGATGCCCTCGACCTCGATCATGCCGCGATGGCGGGATTCGACCTTGATGCCGAAGGCATCGCGCATGGAACCGGCGACGACCTGAAGCTTCTGCTGGTCCTGGATCGAGAACGAGATGATCAGCACGAAGAAGCACACGAGCAGCGACATCAGGTCGGCGAACGTCACCAGCCATTCCGGGGCGCCTCCGCCACCTGCGCATTTCTGCTTGCGTGCCATTGGGTCTGTGTCCTTGCTTCAACCGACCGGCCGTCAGGCCGCGTCCTGCAGTTCGGCGCGGTTTTTCTCCGGCAGATAGGCGATCAGCATTTCGCGGATCAGCGCCGGGCTCTTCGACTCGCGGATCTGCATGACCCCGTCGATGATAAGCGTCTGGTTGACGTCCTCCACCTTGGCCTTGGCGCCGAGCTTTTCGAGCACTGGAATACAGACCAGGTTGGCAAGAAGGGCGCCGTAGAGCGTCGTCAAAAGGGCGATGGCCATGGCCGGGCCGATGGTCGAGGGGTCGTCCATGGTCGCCAGCATCTGCACCAGGCCGACCAGCGTTCCGATCATGCCGAAGGCCGGCGCGGAGTCGCC
Organism: Hyphomicrobiales bacterium; assembly: GCA_002869065.1. Lineage (NCBI taxonomy): Bacteria > Pseudomonadati > Pseudomonadota > Alphaproteobacteria > Hyphomicrobiales > Hyphomicrobiales bacterium. The sequence goes on along the minus strand of PKTR01000007.1, from coordinate 225,276 downwards.
GAGCGCCTTGAACACGCGCTGGCCTTCCTCAAGACGTTCGAGATAGAGGTCGCGCTCGCGTTCCATGGAATCGCGGATGAAGCCGGGCTCGTAGCCGTCGGCGATGTACTGCACGCCCTTCGCCAGCGTCTTGTCGGAAACCTCGACGCCTTCCAGACCCAGCGGACCCTGCTTGCGGGCGACGTCGGCCAGCTCGGTGATCTCTTCGATCATCGTGCGCGGCTCGACCTTCTTGTGGGTGAAGGCGACCTTCGCACCGGTGATGAAGGCGGTGGCGATGCCGGAAAGCGGAAAGCGAATCAGCGTGGCGGCGAGACCGCCGCCGATAACGATCATCATCGAAGGCACGTCGATAAACTGCGACAGGCTACCGCCCATGAAGATGGCGACGACAACGACGATTGCGCCTGCAATGAGACCAATGATCGTAGCGAGATCCATGACTGCCCTTTCTCCGCGACCAATTCCCTGGTTAGGCTTGTCGTTTGGAACCGGAGTGTAGGGCTGACAGGGCTAAACTTTTCCTAATGTCACCTGCAAAAGGCGCAGCAAATACAAAACCGAAGTTTAAGGTTTACAAACGGTTAAGCCGGCAAATGCCGGCTTAATCTCGCGTTAACCATAAGCTTCAACGTGCCTCAGGCGACGCCGGCATGCAGCAGGTCGTGAAGGTGGACGATGCCGACCGGGCGCTGGCCGTCGACCACGAACAGGGCCGAAATATTCGTCGATTCAAGCATTTCCATCGCCGCTGCAACGAGCAGGTCGGAGCGTACCGTCTTCGGTGTTTTGGTCATCACTTCCTCAACCGTCTTGTCGAGCAGGTCGCTGGACAAGTGGCGGCGCAAGTCGCCGTCGGTGATGATGCCGGTCAACAGGCCGCCGTCGTCGAGAACGCCAAGGCAGCCGAAGCCCTTTTGCGTCATCAGCACGATGGCTTCGCTCATGCGGGTGCCGAGCGGGGCAAGCGGCATGCTGTCGCCGGAATGCATCAGGTCGCGCACGAAGCTGAGGCTGGCGCCGAGACGGCCGCCGGGATGAAAGACCTTGAAATCCTGCGGGGTGAAGCCGCGCGCTTCGAGCAGCGCCACGGCAAGCGCGTCGCCCATGCCGAGCTGCAGTACCGTCGACGTCGTGGGGGCCAGGCCGTGCGGGCAGGCCTCGGCGACCTTGGGCAGTGTCAGGCTGACATCGGCGGCGCGGCCGAGCGCGCTGTTGGCGCGCGAGGTGATGGCGATCAGCGGCACGCGGAAGCGGCGCGTGAAGGCGATCATGTTGGCCAGTTCCTGGGTCTCGCCGGACCAGGACAGCGCCAACAGAGCGTCGTTCTTGGTGATCATGCCGAGGTCGCCGTGGCTGGCTTCGCTCGGGTGAACGAAGAAGGACGGCGTCCCGGTCGAGGCGAGCGTCGCGGCGATCTTCGAGCCGACATGGCCGCTCTTGCCGATGCCGGTAACGACCACGCGGCCCTCGAGGTCGCGGATCAGGCGGACGGCGTCGCAGAAGGGTTTGCCGAGCCCATTGCCGAGCGAACGCTGCATGGCCGCGAGGCCACGAATTTCGTTGGCGATCGTTCGTTCAGCGGATTCGATGAAGGGCATGTCGTCGTCGGAGAGAGGCTGCTTCGCTTTCATGCTTATCGCGGCGAGATTCGGCATGACTCGCTATTGCTCCGTATTGTGTTTATTGCCCGCGACGCCCCAGTGGCCCCTCCTATACTCCTTTTGCGCGCCGATTTCACCGGCTTTTTGTCATCAATTTCCGAGCGTCCGCCAACAGCCCGACAACCGGCATGGAAAACCAAACGTTAACCATGCCGGTTTACTTTTCATAAAGAACCGGTTTCTTGCCGCCCGCCGGGTGGCACCCCATGGGTGTGGATTGCTTGCAGGCGATGAAAAGATACGCTGCTGCATTGGCTGTGATTGCGCTGGCGGCTGCTTCGGCACCGGCTCTGGCGCAGGATGGCGGCACGCTCAAGATCCGCGGAACGACCACCTTCGAAGATGAGCTCGAAGTGCCGATGCCGGGCGACGACGCGGCGGATGCGGCAGAGGAAACGCCGGTGCCCAAGGCGGCGCCGACGCGCAATGCAACGACCACAAGCGATGTCGACACGGTGACGACCGGCTCGGTCAAACCGGTGCAGCCGGGGCCATGGGATGAGAATGGCGCCCCGGTGGCGGCCGGCGGCACGTCGCTTGAGGCGACCTCGCCGCGCGACAATTTCGACGACGACGCGGATGCCTACGAGCAGCTCGGGCTGCGGGCGGGCAGCTTCCTTGTGTTGCCGGCAGTCGAGATCGCAGGCGGCGGCTCCGACAATATCGACCGCATCAACAAGGGAAAATCCGGCGGTTACTATCGCGTCTCGCCGGAGGTGGTGCTGCGCTCGGACTGGTCGCGCCATCAGCTCGAAATGACCCTGAAGGGTTCCTACACCGGCTATCCCGACAGCGCGACGCGGGACGATCCGAGTTTCGAGGCCAATGCCAATGGGCGCATCGATGTGCGCGAGGGAACCTCGATCAGCCTCGAGGGCGGCTATTCGCTGGAACGCGAGGACATGTCGAGCGCGGAGGTCGCGGCCGGGACCGAAACGACGGCCGAAGTGCACCAGCTTCGCGGCGCGGTCGGTCTGACACAGGAATTCGGCCGCTTCGCGCTGACCGGCAAGGGCTCGCTCGACCGCACGCTCTACACGGGCGGCACGGGGGCGGGCGGCGTCGCGCTCGATTCCGCCGATCGCGACAACTACCTCGCGACAGCGTCGTTGCGGGCCGGTTACGAGCTGACGCCTTCGGTCAAACCCTATGTCGAGGGCGCGCTGCTCGAGCGGGTCTACGATCAGGAGATCGACTCGGGCGGCTATCGGCGCGGCAGCACCGGCTACGAGCTGAAGACTGGTGTCGAGATCGATCTCGGTGCCAAGCTGACCGCCGATGGGTCTATCGGCTGGCACAGCGAGGAGCTGCGCGACCGACGGTTCGATCCGCTCGAAGGGCTGATCCTCGACGGATCGCTGGTGTGGTCGCCGAGCCGGCTGACTACAGTGACGCTGAGCGGGTCGACGGCGTTCGAGCCGACGACGCTGTCGAACTCGTCCGGGTCCGTTCAATATTCGGGCTCCGTGAAGGTGGCGCATTCGCTGCGCCGCAATCTGGAAGTGGATGCGGGTCTCGGGCTTGCCTGGCGCACCTATGAAGGGCTCGGCCAGGAAGATCTGACGACGACAGGCACGGTCGGTCTCGCCTGGAAATTCAATCGCAATGCGGCGTTGACGGCGCGTTACAATTACGAGGCGCTCACCTCTGACCGGGTCGGCGCGAATTACGACGCAAACAGCGTCGAGATCGGTTTGCGGCTGCAGCGCTAGTCTGCGCCCACCGGTGTGGAATTCAGTTTTTGGCGGCGGGGGAGCTTGCTTCTGAGGATCGCGACACCAGGTCAAGGTGGACGGTTCCGGCCCTTTCGGGCGAAGCGGACGGAGAGGAGGCTTGATTGGCTGGTATGACGAAGGTGACGACCGAGCGGATCGGTGGACTGCTTTTTTCCCTTTTGATTGTCGTGTTTTCGGCGTTTCCCGCCGAAGCCGATGCGAAATTTGACCGCTGGGTGCGGGATTTCTGGCCGAAGGCGCGCGCGGCGGGCATTTCCTCGGCAACCTACAAGGCGGCGTTCGCCGGCGTGACGCCGGACCCGGAAGTGCTTGAAAAGGCGCGTTACCAGCCGGAATTCGTCAAGCCGATCTGGGAATATATGGATTCGGCCGTCTCCGAGACGCGGGTAACGACGGGGCGCGAGAAGCTGCGCGAATGGAAGGGCTGGCTCGACCGGATCGAGGCGAAATACGGCGTCGACCGGCATGTCGTCGTCGCTATCTGGGGCATGGAAAGCTCATATGGCGCGGTGCTCGACAATCCGGGCGTGTTGCGCAATGTCATCCGCTCGCTGTCGACGCTCGCCTATGCCGGCGGCCGGCGGTCGCGCTACGGGCGGCAGCAGCTCGTCGCGGCGCTCAAGATCGTGCAGCGCGGCGACGTCTCGGTGCGCGGGATCACCGGCTCCTGGGCCGGCGCCATGGGCCATACCCAGTTCATCCCGACCACGTTCGATGCCTATGGCGTCGACATGGATGGCGACGGGCACCGCAATATCTGGACGTCGATCCCCGATGCGCTCGGCTCGACGGCGGCCTATCTGAAGCGGGCGCGCTGGAACCCCGGCGAGACCTGGGGCTACGAGGTCCAGCTTCCGCGCGGCTTCAACTACGCGCTCGCCGACAAGCGGACGCAGCGCACCCTGAAAGGCTGGCAGGATCTCGGCATCAGCCGGGTCGGCGGTCGCGATTTCCCGCGTCCCGACGACAAGGCGGCGCTCTATCTGCCGGGCGGCGCCAAGGGGCCGGCCTTCCTGATGCTGCGCAATTTCAAGGTCATCAAACGCTATAACAACGCCGACGCCTACGCGCTGGCCGTCGGTCATCTCTCCGACCGTCTGCGCGGCGGTGGCACATTCGCGCGGGATTGGCCGAGGGACGACGCGCCGCTCGGACGCAGCCAGACCAAACAGCTGCAGAAGCTGCTGGCCAAGCATGGCTACGATACCGGCGGGGTTGACGGCAAGGTCGGGCCGAAGACCATGGCGGCGATCATCGCCGTTCAAAAGCGCCTTGGCTGGACGCCGGACGGATATGCCGGCACGAAGCTCCTGAAACGGCTGGGCGGCTGATCCAGCGGCCTTGCCTGAACGTGCGGTGGATGCGTCTTCCCAAGGGGGCGCATCCGCCGGTACGTCGTGATATCATTCCTCAATCGTAGCTGGACCGGGGCGACGGGTTGCCGGAGGAGGGCCACTAATCGTCATGCGCCACGCGCCTTTGTATATCGTCGTCTTCGCGCTGCTGTTCGGTGCTGCATTGCCGGACACGGCGGCGCTTGCAGCCGGCCCCTCGGCGATTTCCGCGGCCAAGACGCGGATCGTCAACCCGTTCGCACCGCTGTTTCGTATGTTCCGTTCCGACCGGCGACGGCCGAATGCGTCCGCGCCCCAGCGCAGCAATCGCAGTCTCGGCGGCGATGTCCGTATCCGCGAGCCGGCGGCACCGAAGATCGAATTTCTGCCAAAGGACCCCGACGCCAAGATCGTGCTGGTGATCGGTGACACGCTGGCGTCCGGTCTGGTGAAGGGCCTGCAGGTCGCGTTTGCCGATAACCCCAAGGTCGATATCCGCGGCAATGTCCGGGGCTCGTCCGGGCTTGTACGCGACGACCATCATAACTGGCCGCAGGTGGCACGCGACATGCTTGCCAATGGCGAACGGTTCGACGCGGTTGTGATCCTGGTCGGCGTCAACGATCGGCAGTCGCTCAGAATCGGCAAGGAACGGCACGCATTGCGCTCCGAGCCGTGGGAGAAGGCCTACCGCAGCCGGGCGCAGGATCTTCTGACGGTGTTTCTCGGCGCCGGCAAGCCGGTCGTCTGGGTCGGTCTGCCGCCGACATCGAGCGGCCGGTTCACCGCCGACATGGCGTATTTCAACGACATCTTCAAAGCGACGGTGGATGCCAATGGCGGCACTTTCGTCGATATCTGGAAAAGCTTCCTCGACGAGGAGGGCCGCTATACGAGCCGCGGTCCCGATGTCGAAGGTCGCCGCGCGCGACTGCGTGCAGGCGATGGCATTCATTTCTCCGGCACCGGCTACCGCAAACTTGCTTTCTTCGTCGAAATGGCGCTGAAGCGGGTGCTGGCGATCGATGGCGGGCCGGCGATGGTGCTCGACATGTTGCCGGACGGGCGTCCGGCCGGGCCGCAGATCGGTGTCGTTCTGCCGCTGACCGGGCCGATTGCTTCTGCCGACGACAAGCTCGCGGGCGAGGACGATCCGTGGACTGCCGATGGCGAGAACGCCCTCTACAGGCTCACCGTGCTCGGCGAAGCGCCGCAGGCGGTTGCGGGCCGGGTCGACGATTTCGGCTGGCCGCGCAAGAACTGAGTTGTCCATCGGACAAAAGAAAAGGCCCGCCAAACGGCGGGCCTTTTTGTTTCTAGGGTGGCGGTGCCGGATGGATTACCGCGGCAGGTCGCTGTCTCCCATCAGGAAGGTGTCGACGGCGTTGGCGGCCTGGCGGCCTTCGCGGATCGCCCACACGACCAGTGACTGGCCGCGGCGCATGTCGCCGCAGGCGAACACCTTCTCGTGGCTGGTGAGGTAGGCCTCGGTTTTGGCGGCAACGTTGCCGCGATTGTCGAGATCGACACCGAGCTCTTCCAGCATGCCTTCCTTGACCGGATGGACGAAGCCCATGGCGAGCAGAACGAGATCGGCTTCGAGGCGGAACTCGGTGCCCGGAACCTGCTGCATCTTCGCATCGACTTCGGCGCATTCGACCGCCTCGACGCGGCCATTTTCGCCGATGAAGCGGGTGGTCATGACGGAGAACTTGCGGTCGGCGCCTTCCTCGTGGCTCGAGGAGGTGCGCAGCTTCATCGGCCAGTTCGGCCAGCTCATCAGCTTTTCTTCCTTCACCGGCGGTTCCGGCATGATCTCAAGCTGGGTGACCGACAGGGCGCCCTGGCGCACCGAGGTGCCGATGCAGTCCGAACCGGTATCGCCGCCGCCGATGACGACGACGTTCTTGCCGCGCGCCAGGATCGGCTGCGGGTCGTGCATCGGTTCGCCGGACACGCGGCGGTTCTGCTGCGGCAGGAATTCCATGGCGAAATGGATGCCGTGCAGCGAACGGCCTTCGATCGGCAGATCGCGCGGCGTTTCCGAGCCGCCGGAGAGCACCACCGCATCGAAATCGTCGACGAGGTGCTTGGCCGGGGTGTCGACGCCGATATGGGCGTTGTAGTGGAAGGTCACGCCCTCCACTTCCATCTGCTCGACGCGGCGGTCGATCAGGCCCTTGCCCATCTTGAAGTCGGGAATGCCGTAGCGCAGCAGGCCGCCGGCCTTGGCGTTCTTCTCGAACAGATGGACATCGTGGCCGGCGCGGGCGAGCTGCTGGGCGCAGGCCATGCCGGCCGGGCCGGCACCAACGACGGCGACCTTGCGGCCGGTCTTGCGCAGCGACACTTCCGGCTTCAGCCAGCCTTCGGCCCAGGCCTTGTCGACGATGGCGCATTCGATCGTCTTGATCGTCACCGGGTTGTCGGTGATGTTCAAGGTGCACGACGCCTCGCAGGGCGCCGGGCAGACGCGGCCGGTGAATTCGGGGAAGTTGTTGGTCGAGTGCAGATTGCGCGCGGCCTCTTCCCACTGGCCGGAATAGACGAGGTCGTTCCAGTCCGGGATCTGGTTGTTGACCGGACAGCCGTGCATGGTTCCCTGCATGCCGGAGTGGCAATATGGGATACCGCAGTTCATGCAGCGCGCGGCCTGATCGCGCACCGCTTCATCGCTCATCGGGATGACGAACTCGCTGTAGCCGCGGATACGATCGGCCGCGGCCTTGTACTTGCGGTCCTGGCGATCGATCTCGAGAAAACCCGTTACCTTACCCATCGGATTACTCCCCCGCTGCGACGGTTGGCTGCTGGACTCTGTGCGTGGCAATTTCGGCCAGCGCGCGGCGGTATTCGACCGGCATCACCTTGCGGAACTTCGGCAGGTAGCTCGACCAGTTCGCGAGAATTTCCGCCGCCCGGGTCGAACCGGTGTAGCGGGCGTGGTTCTCGATCAGCTGATGCAGGCGTTCGGCGTCGAAGCGGGTCATGTCGGACATCACGTCGACACGGCCATGGGCTTCGAGATCGCCGCTCTGGTGGTTCTGCTCGGCGTGCGCGTCCTCTTCGGCGAGCACCGGCTCGAGCTCGACCATCGCCATGTTGCAGCGGCGGTCGAACATACCGTCCTCGTCGAGCACGTAGGCGATGCCGCCGGACATGCCGGCCGCGAAGTTGCGGCCCGTCGGGCCGATGACGACGACGACACCGCCGGTCATGTATTCGCAGCAGTGATCGCCCGCGCCTTCGACGACGGCGAGCGCACCGGAGTTGCGCACCGCGAAGCGCTCACCGGCGACGCCACGGAAGTAGCATTCGCCCTGAATAGCGCCGTAGAGCACGGTGTTGCCGACGATGATCGACTTCTCCGGCACGATCTTGGTGGCTTCCTTCGGCGGATAGATGACGATGCGGCCGCCAGACAGGCCCTTGCCGACATAGTCGTTGCCTTCGCCTTCAAGCTCGAGCGTGACGCCGTGTGCCGTCCAGGCGCCGAAGCTCTGGCCTGCGGTGCCCTTCAGCTTGACGTGGATGGTGTCGTCGGCAAGGCCGCGGTGGCCGTAACGCTTGGCCACTTCGCCCGACAGCATGGCGCCGGCGGTGCGGTCGGTGTTGCCGATCCGGACGTCGAGCTGCACCGGGGTGCGGTTCTCAAGCGCCGGCATCGCCTTCTCGATCAGGGTGCGGTCGAGGATTTGGTCGATCTGGTGATCCTGATCCTCGCACCGGTAGATATGGACGCCCTCGGGAACCGGCGGCATGTCGAACAGCTGCGAGAAGTCGAGGCCCTTCGCCTTCCAGTGATCGATGGCGTCGCGGCGATCGAGCATCTGACGCTGGCCGACCATTTCGGAGAAGTTGCGGTAGCCCATTTCGGCCATCAGCTCGCGCACTTCCTCGGCGAGGAAGAAGAAGTAGTTGATGACGTGTTCGGGCTTGCCGATGAAGCGCTTGCGCAGCACCGGGTCCTGCGTGGCAATGCCGACCGGGCAGGTGTTGAGGTGACACTTGCGCATCATCACGCAGCCGGCGGCGATCAGCGGCGCGGTGGCGAAGCCGAATTCATCGGCGCCGAGCAGGGCACCGACGATCACGTCGCGACCGGTCCGGATGCCGCCGTCGACCTGCACCGAGATGCGGCCGCGCAGGCGTTCGCGCACCAGCGTCTGATGGGTTTCGGCAAGGCCGATTTCCCACGGGCTGCCGGCATGCTTGATCGAGGTCAGCGGGCTCGCGCCGGTGCCGCCTTCGAAACCGGCGATGGTGACGTGGTCGGCACGCGCCTTGGCAACGCCCGCAGCAACCGTGCCGACGCCGACTTCGGCGCCGAGCTTGACCGAGATGTCGGCGGCCGGGTTGACGTTCTTCAGATCGTAGATGAGCTGTGCCAGGTCTTCGATCGAATAGATGTCATGGTGCGGCGGTGGCGAAATCAGCCCGACGCCCGGGGTTGAGTGACGCACCTTGGCGATCACCGCGTTGACCTTGTGGCCGGGCAGCTGGCCGCCTTCGCCGGGCTTGGCACCCTGAATGATCTTGATCTGGATCATGTCGGAGTTGGCGAGGTATTCGGCGGTGACGCCGAAACGGCCCGAGGCGACCTGCTTGATCGCCGAGCGCATGGAATCGCCGTTCGCCATCGGCTTGAAGCGATCCGATTCCTCGCCGCCTTCGCCGGTGTTCGACTTGCCGCCGATGCGGTTCATGGCAATCGCCAGCGTGGTGTGCGCCTCGCGGCTGATCGAGCCGTAGGACATGGCGCCGGTGGCGAAGCGCTTGACGATCTCGGCGGCCGGTTCGACCTCGTCGAGCGGCACCGGCTTGCTGCCGACCTCCTCGGCGGTCTTGATCTTGAACAGACCACGGATGGTGAGCAGCTGGCGCGACTGGTCGTTCACCAACTCGGCGAAGCGGCGGTACTGGTCGCGGCTGTTGCCACGTACCGCATGCTGCAGCGAGGTAACGACCGGCGCGGTCCAGGCATGAGCCTCGCCGCGGTTGCGCATGGCGTATTCGCCGCCGACGTCGAGCGCGTTGCGGTAGATCGGCGCGTCGCCGAAGGCATCGCGGTGACGGCGGACGGTTTCCTCGGCGACCTCGGCAAGGCCGACGCCCTCGATGCGGGTGGCGGTGCCGAAGAAGTACTTGTCGACGAATTCCGACGACAGGCCGACGGCGTCGAAGATCTGCGCGCCGCAATAGGACTGGTAGGTCGAGATGCCCATCTTGGACATGACCTTGAGGATGCCCTTGTCGACCGCCTTGATGTAGCGCGCGACGATCTCGTCCTCGCTCAGCTCACCGGGCAGCGAGCGACACATGGACTGCAGCGTCTCGAAGGCGAGATAGGGGTTGATCGCCTCCGCGCCGTAGCCGGCCAGCACGCAGAAATGATGCACTTCGCGCGGCTCGCCGGTTTCCACCACGAGGCCGACCGAGGTGCGCAGGCCCTTGCGGATCAGGTGATGGTGCACACCGGCGGTCGCCAGCAGCGCCGGGATCGGGATGCGATCCGGGCCGATCAGGCGGTCCGACAGGACGATGATGTTGTAGCCCTGCAGCACGGCGTGTTCGGCGGTGTCGCAGAGATTGTCGAGGGCTTCCTGCATGCCTTCGGCGCCGCCCGATGCCGAATAGGTGACGTCGAGCGTCTGGGTGCGGAACTGGTTGTCCGCCATCTCGCCGATCATGCGAATCTTTTCGAGATCGTCGTTGGTCAGGATCGGCTGGCGCACTTCAAGCCGCTTGCGCGATGACAGGCCCTGCAGGTCGAACAGGTTCGGCCGCGGGCCGATGAACGACACCAGGCTCATCACCAGTTCCTCGCGGATCGGATCGATCGGCGGGTTGGTGACCTGGGCGAAGTTCTGCTTGAAATAGGTGTAGAGCAGCTTGGAGCGGTCCGACAGGGCCGAGATCGGCGTGTCGGTGCCCATCGAGCCGACCGGTTCCTGGCCGGTGGTCGCCATCGGCGTCATCAGCAGGTCGATGTCTTCGCGGCTGTAGCCGAAGGCCTGCTGGCGGTCGAGCAGCGGCACGTTGGTGCGCGGCGCACCGGCACGCACGGCAGCCATGTCCTCGAGCACGATCTGCGAGCGGGCGAGCCACTCCTGATACGGGTTCTGGTCGGCGAGCTGCTTCTTGATCTCCTCGTCGGAGATGATGCGGCCTTCTTCCAGGTCGATGAGCAGCATCTTGCCCGGCTGCAGGCGCCACTTCTCGACGATGGTCTCTTCCGGCACCGGCAGCACGCCCATTTCCGACGCCATGACGACGAGGCCGTCCTCGGTGACGAGGTAGCGGGCCGGACGCAGGCCGTTGCGGTCGAGGGTCGCGCCGATCTGGCGGCCGTCGGTGAAGGCGACGGCGGCGGGGCCGTCCCACGGCTCCATGACTGCGGCGAAATACTCGTAGAAGGCGCGGCGCTTCTCATCCATCAGCGGGTTGCCGGCCCAGGCTTCGGGGATCAGCATCATCGCGGCCTGGGCAAGCGGGTAGCCGCCCTGGACGAGGAATTCGATCGCGTTGTCGAAGCAGGCCGTGTCCGACTGGCCTTCGTAGGAGATCGGCCACAGCTTGTGGATGTCGTCGCCGAACAGGTCCGATTCGACGCTCGCCTGACGGGCCGCCATCCAGTTGACGTTGCCGCGCAGGGTGTTGATCTCGCCGTTGTGGGCGACCATGCGGTAGGGATGGGCGAGCTTCCACGACGGGAAGGTGTTGGTCGAGAAGCGCTGATGAACCAGCGCCAGCGCGGTCTCGAAACGCGGGTCGGTCAGGTCCTTGTAGTAAGGGCCGAGCTGGTTGGCGAGGAACATGCCCTTGTAGACCACGGTGCGCGAGGACATCGACACCACGTAGTAGCCGTTGTCGCGGCCTTCGGTCTCGGCATAGATCGTGTTCGAGACGACCTTGCGCAGCACGTAGAGCTTGCGCTCGAAGGCGTCATCATCGGCAAAACCGTCACCGCGGGCGATGAAGACCTGACGGTGCACCGGCTCGGTGGCGACGATCTCCGGCGCCTTCGAAAGGCCGGAATTGTCGACCGGCACGTCGCGCCAGCCGAGAACGGTCTGGCCTTCGTCGGCGATCACCTTCTCGACGATCTCCTCGCAGTGGGCGCGCAGCTCGTCGTCCTGCGGCATGAAGAACTGGCCGATCGCATAGGCGCCCGGCTCCGGCAGGGCAAAGCCCAGCCGCTCGGCTTCTTCAGCCATGAACTTGTGCGGGATCTGCACCAGCATGCCGGCGCCGTCACCGACCAGCGGATCGGCGCCGACGGCGCCGCGATGGGTCAGGTTGACGAGGATCTCGAGACCGTTCTCGACGATCTTGTGCGACTTGCGGCCCTTCAGGTCGGCGACGAAGCCGACGCCGCAGGCGTCATGCTCGATCGTCGGATCGTAGCGCCAGGCCGGGCGGTGCGTCGTGGTGAGCGCGGTGGTTGCGCGAGCAGCGGTCGCGGTGGCCGTGCGCGCGTCGGCGGCTTTCGCCGCAGCCGAGGAAATCGCGTGGGTCCCGTTCTTCATTTGCTCGCTCATGCCAGCCCTCACTCATTCTGTCTCTTCAGAGTGTTTGCGGTGATCGCAGAATCACGCGAAACGCTCCGGCTCTCTTGTTTTCGCGTATCCTCATCCGAAAACCGGTTCTCCCTGTTCGGAGATACGCGCTAGGTGCCGCAGTCGCTGACCGACGCTCTTCGGTCGGGCTGCGGTCATTCCACAACTCGATCGACGAGGCCGGTTCGCTGCCGCGGCTCTGTCGAAAAAAGGGCAGAGCCCCCGGTGGCCCGCCCCTGACCGGGGCGAAGGGCCCCGGAACGCCTGCGCCGATGTTATAGCCCGAAAGGCCTTCCCCGACGTGGCGATGAACGTGCCCGTCCCGCGACCTCTTGCGGAAGAAGTCTTAATGGGGCAGCATTCCTGTCCTAATTCCGGACGCCGAACTTGCCAGATTTCGCCCGCCTCGGCAAGCGCTCTCAAGGCGATTGCGCATTCTTATATAGTTTTATCTCGTTCCGGCATCGGTCCGCGTGCCTTTTCTTTGTGCAGAACGAAAGAAAATTGCGTGCCGGGCCGAATCCCCGCCCGCACCGCCGCTGCTCACGGGGCTGTGAGGCGGGTGCGAGCGCACGTGACGGTGGCGTGAGAATGCCGCGATCCGACGTGACGGCAACGTGAGATTGACGTCAGAAATCTCCACGCTCCTTTGATTTCCAAGTGAATGCGGAAAATCGCACAGTCCATCTCGTCGAGACCGGCGGTGCGGCAAAACGACCCTCCGCTTCTCGTCAGGAAACCAACTTCAAAGGGAGATACCCATGTCCGCCAAGACCACCATGCTTTCCGCCGCCTTCATCGCCGGCGCCGTTGCCACCGCTCTCACCACCGTCGCGCTGCCGACCTCCGCTTCTGCCGAGGAAAAGGAAAAGTGCTACGGCGTCGCCCTCAAGGGCCAGAACGACTGCAAGGCCGGTGCCGGCACCACCTGCGCAGGCACCTCGACCATGGATTACCAGGGCAATGCCTGGAAGCTCGTCCCGAAGGGTTCGTGCACCACGATGAAGACGCCGAACGGCATGGGCAGCCTGATGCCGATCGAGAGCTAAGCGGCCACGGGTTTCGCCATCGGCATATTCGCAAGGAAAGGGAGAGCAAGAGCATGACCGATCCCCGGTATGCTGATGGACACCTCAATTCGATCCCGGCGCGCGCCGGGGTCGGATTGAAGGCCGACCACTACCGCACCATCCTCGACGACGACCCGGATGTCGGCTTCTTCGAGGTGCATGCGGAGAACTATATGGGGGATGGCGGTGCACCGCACCGCTACCTCACCGCGATCCGCGAGCGCTATCCGCTGTCGCTGCACGGCGTCGGGCTTTCAATCGGCGCCGACCGGCCGCTCGACCGCGATCATCTTGCCCGGTTGAAGGCGCTCAACGAGCGCTACCGCCCGGAACTGTTTTCCGAACATCTCGCCTGGTCGACCCATGGCGACACGTTCTTCAACGATCTTCTGCCGGTTCCCTACACTGAGGCGACGCTTGCCCGGGTGGTGGAGCATATCGACGAGGTGCAGACGGTGCTCGGCCGCCGCATGCTCCTGGAAAACCCCTCGACCTATGTGGAGTTCGCATCCACGACGCTCGACGAGATCGACTTCCTGGCCGAGATCGTCAATCGTACCGGCTGCGGTCTCTTGCTCGACGTCAACAATGTCTATGTGTCGTCGACCAATCGGGGCACCTCGCCGGAAGCCTATATCGACGCGTTCCCGTGCGCTTCGGTTGAGGAAATCCACCTCGCCGGCCACGCCACGGACGCTGATGACGAAGGCCGGCCGCTGCTCATCGATGCGCATGACCGCACGGTCGCGCAAGCTGTCTGGAAGCTCTATGACCGGGCGCTCGCGCGCACCGGACCGGTTCCAACCCTGATCGAATGGGACAACGACGTGCCGGGCTGGGACGGGCTCTTCGCCGAAGCGCAAATGGCCGACCGCTATCTTGATTGCCACCGGCCGATGGGGGCGCGTCATGCTCGCGCTGGCTGATCTGCAGGGGCAATTCTCGGCCGCGCTGCTCGACGCTGACGAAGGCGTGCCGGGCGATATCGTCGGTCCGGACGGGCAGGCGGCACCGAAACGCTTCGGCGTCTATCGCAACAATGTGGTCGTCGGGCTCGTCGAGGCCCTGATGGCGTCCTATCCGACGATCCTCAAACTCGTCGGCGAGGAGTTCTTTCGCGCCGCCGGCGCACTGCATGTGCGCCAATCGCCGCCGACATCGCCGGTGCTGCTGCATTACGGTGCCGATTTTCCGGCGTTCCTCGATGGGTTTGAGCCGGCGCGAGCGGTTCCCTATCTCGGTGACGTGGCGCGGCTCGAACGGGCCTGGAACGAGGCCTATCACGCGGCGGACGCCTCGCCGCTCGATCCCGCCGCGCTTGGCGGTATTGCGCCCGATGCTCTGGCAAATGTCCGTTTCACGCCGCACCCCGCGATGCGGATCGTCCGCTCGGCCTTTCCGATCGTCTCGATCTATCGGGCCAATCAGTGTGACTCCGCGGATGATGTCTCGCTGCCGGACGGAGGCGAGGACGCGCTGGTGACGCGGGGCGACCTCGATGTCGAGATCCGCGCTCTGCCGGCCGGTGGCGCGGTCTTCATCGCCGCGCTTGCTCAAGGGGCCAGTCTCGCCGAGGCAGCGCAGCAAGCCACGGCCAGCACCGAAGCTTTCGACCTCGGCGTCAATCTCGGCGGCGTGCTCGAAGCGGGCGCGTTCTGCGGCCTTGCCGGGCCCGAATAACAAGCCGGCCCTGAACCGGCACTTACGGAGAAAACCAATGACACTGCTTCACGCGGCAATCGCTGCGCATACTCGTGTGTTCACCGCGCTAGAGCGCGCGCTCGACGGCTGGTTCCTCGGCCTTGCGGCGCGCTTCGTGTTCGCCGGCGTGCTGCTCTTCTACTTCTGGAATTCGGCGCTGACGAAGATCGGGTCGGGCTTTCCGGGCATCTTCGTGCCGCAGGACAGCGCCTATTTCCAGATCCTTCCTTCGGTCGTCGAGCAGTTCAACTACAACGTCGCAAGCGTGCCGTTCCTGCCCTACGGCATCATTGTCTATGCCGGCACCTATGCCGAATTCCTGCTGCCGTTCCTGATCGTCGTCGGCCTGTTCACGCGGCTTGCGAGCCTCGGCATGATCGGCTTCATCGTCGTGCAGAGCTCCGTCGACATTCTGTTCCACGGCGTCGACGCGGCGACCATCGGCGCGCTGTTCGACCGGGTGCAGGATGCCGCGATCATGGACCAGCGGGCGCTGTGGATCTTCGTGCTCGTGGCGCTGGTGGTGAAGGGCGCGGGAGCGATCTCGCTCGATGCGCTCATCGGCAAACGCTTCGCGGCGGCAAAGGCCTCGTAAGGGGCTCGACGACGGCGCCGCGTTCGGCCAAAGTGCGGCGCATGAATTTTGCCAGCGACAACTGGGCAGGCGCTTCCGACATCGTCATGGCGGCGCTTGCCGAACACAATTCCGGTGCGGTCCCCGCCTATGGCGACGATCCGTTGACGGCAGCCGTCGAACAGCAGTTCTGCCGGTTGTTCGAGCGCGATGTGGCCGTCTTCTTCGTTGCGACGGGAACGGCGGCAAACGCACTCGCGCTTGCCTCCGTCACGCCGGTCGGCGGCGTCACCTTCTGCCACGACAGTGCGCATATCCGCGTCGACGAATGCGGCGCACCTGAGTTTCTCGGCTCCGGGCGGCTGCACCCGGTCGGCGGGGCTGCCGGCAAGATGGAGCTTGACGGTCTGCGCCGGGCGCTTGCGGCCTATCCGCCGGGCGGTGTGCATCATGGTCAGGCCTGTGCGGTCAGCCTCAGTCAGGCGACGGAAGCCGGCACGGCCTATCCGCCAGCGGAGATCGCTGCCTTTGCGGAAGTCGCGCGCGAGCGCGGCATGGCCGTTCATATGGACGGCGCGCGCTTTGCCAATGCAGCGGTCGCGCTCGATGCCACGCCGGCGGAGCTGACCTGGAAGGCGGGCGTCGACATCCTTTCCTTTGGCGGCACCAAGAACGGCTGCTGGTGCGCCGAAGCCGTGGTGTTCTTTAATCCCGACCAGGCGGCGCAGTTCCCCTACCTGCGCAAGCGCGCCGGGCATCTCTTTTCCAAGAGCCGTTTCGTTGCTGCCCAGTTCAATGCCTATCTTGGCGACGATCACTGGCGCGACCTCGCCACCCATGCCAATGCGCAGGCACATCGTCTGGCGTCCGGCATTGCGCAGACATCGTCCGCACGGCTTGCCTGGCCGACGCAATCGAACGAGCTGTTCGTGATCGTTTCGGCGGATGCGCTTGCTGCGGTCGAGGCCGCCGGTGGCCATATGCACGAATGGCCGGGCGACGTTCTGGCCGACGGTGAACTTGCCGAAAACGAGACGCTTGTGCGGCTGGTGACGAGCTTCCGCACCACCGACGATGAGGTCGATAGGCTGCTTTCGCTGCTCGGCGGCGCCTGAGCGGTGCTTTCCTAGAAAACCAGCACAAATGAAAAAGCGCCCCGGAAATCCAGGGCGCTCCATGCTCTCAAGGTGCTGGGATGAGCCAGCTTGTGACGTCTCGTCTTTTGCGTTTTCTTATCCAAAAAGTCTGTCAACTTTTTGGGAAAGCGCTTTAGGCGACGGTCGTCTCGAGTTCCTTGACGTTCCCGCTTGCGATGGGGATCGAGCGGGGCTTCATGGCCTCGGGGATTTCGCGCATCAGGTCGATGTGCAACAGGCCGTTTTCGAGACGGGCGCCCTTCACCTCGACGTGGTCGGCGAGCTGGAAGCGGCGCTCGAAAGCGCGCGAGGCGATGCCGCGATAAAGCACTTCGCCGCCGGCGTCCTCGTCCTTCTTGTCACCGCGGATGGTCAGCAGGTGCTCCTTGGTTTCGAGCGACAGGTCGCCCTCGCCAAAGCCCGCGACCGCCATGGTGATGCGGTAGGCGTTCTCGCCGGTGCGTTCGATGTTGTAGGGCGGGTAGCCGCCATTGCCGGCTTCGCCGCCGGACATCGAATCAAGCATGGAGAAAAGCCGGTCGAAGCCGACTGTTGACCGATAAAGGGGGCTGAAATCGATCGCTTGCATAGGTCTGATCCTCTTTGTTGAGCGACAGAGATTTCCTTCCGCATTCGATTCGCCACATTGGGCCGAATCCTTGGTGTCGGAAGGGGCGGACCCGACCATCGGCGTCCGCTGTAATCCATGTGGGTTGGCCGGTTTTTCGATTCAAGAGGGGGCGTCTCGACTCGCTTCCCGCGCGCCGCGTGTGTTCATGAACGGCAGATGAACGGCTGTTTCCGAAACCGTTCAGCTACGCTGCGTAATATCCATCTCAACGTTCTGACGGCGCTGACTTCCCGGCTCCCCGCGAGGGAAAGGAAGCGTTGGAGGCGAGAGGGTTCGCTGACTGCTTCAGCCATCTCGCTGCAGACATAGAATCCGCCTTTCGAGGCGGGGAGATCGGTCGTCGCTAGGCCCCTGCCGGCGGTCGATCGGGGCCGGTACCGCTTGCGGTGCCGGCCCTTTCGCTTTCTCGGGCGGGTTTTCGTCATCGCACCCGCCGCGGCCGGTCGGCTCCGGCTTGACCGCAATGGCGCGATGACGGAAGACTGAGATACGGCGGCGGCGCGGGGATCTATCGAACATGCAGCTCTACGACCATCCTGGAAATCCGATTCCTTCGGGCGCGGTGGTCGAATCGGTGCGCACGCCCGATGGCGTCGACCTGCGCGCGGCGTACTGGCCGAGCCTCGCGGCCGTCAATCGCGGCACCGTGGTGATCGCGCAGGGCCGTTCCGAGTTCATCGAGAAGTATTTCGAGACGATCCGCGATCTGCAGACGCGCGGCTTCATGGTGGCGGCACTCGACTGGCGCGGGCAGGGCGGGTCATCGCGTCTGCTGGCCAATCCGCGCCTCGGCCATGTCGACGATTTTTCCGACTATGAAGTGGATTTGCGGACGTTCCTTGAGGAGTTCGCCCTCAAGCACTGTCGCCCGCCGTTCTTCGCGCTCGGCCATTCGACGGGCGGAGCGGTGCTTTTGCGCGCCGCATCCTGGCTCGACGGCACGATCGAGCGGATGGTTCTCTCGGCGCCGCTGGTCGACTTCTACGGGCTGAGCATGCCGCGCCGTATGGTGCGGACGATTTCCGGCGGGTTCAGCTATTTCGGCCTTGGCGGGTCGGCCATTCCGAACGCCAAGGACTACGAGCTGGGCGAGAGTGAGCTCGACGAGTTCGAACGCACCAACAAGCTGACATCCGATCCCGTTCGCTTTACCCGCGTGCTCAACCATCTGGTGGCGGAGCCGCAATTGATCATCACGGCGCCGACCTATGGCTGGGTTTATGCCGCGTGCCGGACGATCGACATGTTCGCCAAGCCCGACTTCCCGCCGACGGTGAAGGTGCCGGCGCTGGTGGTGCTGGCCGGCCGCGACCGCATCGTCGACACGCGGGCGGCGGAGGAACTGGCGATCTGCCTGCGCGCCGGCGGGCCGATCACCGTGCTCGGCGCGCGCCACGAATTGCTGATGGAGCAGGATCTCTACCGCAATCAGTTCTGGGCGGCGTTCGACGCCTTCATTCCCGGCTCCGACGCGGAAGCCGCCTACGAAGCCGAAGCCAAGAGCGCCAGCGCCGCCTCGTGAATCGTCTTGCAGCCGGCGGCGACGATGCGCCCGCCCTTGTCGGCCGGCTCGCCTTCCCATGTGGTGATGACGCCGCCTGCCGCCTCGATGATCGGGATCAGAGCGACAACGTCGTAGGGCTGCAGGCCGGCCTCGATGACCAGATCGGCCTGGCCGGCGGCGACCATGCTGTAGCCGTAGCAGTCGGTGCCGGTGCGGGTCAGGCGGACCTTTGACGACACGCGATCGAAATGCGGCTTGTCCTCGGGCTGGAAGTGGCGCACCGGATCGGTGCTCAGCAGCACGGCATCCTCGATGCGCTCGCAGCTGCGCGTCTTCAGCACCCGGTCGCCGAGCGGGCCGATGGTGCGGCTCACCTCGCCGTCGCTGAAGAAGCGCTCGCCGACGAAGGGCTGCGCCATCATGCCGGCGATCGGCTTGCCCTTGTAGGTCAGGCCGATGAGGGTGCCCCAGATCGGCAGGCCGCACATGAAGGCGCGGGTGCCGTCGACCGGATCGAGAACCCAGACATAGTCGGCATCGAGGTTTTCCGCGCCATATTCCTCGCCGAGGATGCCGTGGTCGGGATGAACCTCGTTGATGATCGCGCGAATTGCGCGCTCGCCGGCGCGGTCGCCCTCGGTGACGGGGTCGTAGGCGCCGGCGACCTTGTTGTCGACGCTCTCGAGGTTGCGGAAATGCTCGAGGATCGCTTCGGCGGAGGCGTCGGCGAGGCGGTGAAACAGCGGAATCAGGTCGGGTCTGGTCTGCATAGGAGCCATGCGTTCTCGTTATATCGACGGGAATCGGACCCGTCCGGGTTGCTTGCGAAAGTTTCGCGCAAATGGAAAAATCCAATGCGTACAAATAGTTACAGAAGTAACTGGGTTGTGTCGGCGCCACTATGACAAAGCTGTGTTGCAGCGTAAAGAAATACGTAAGGGGGCTTGACGTTTGTGCGGTGCACTGCCATCTTTGTGCAGTGCGATACGGAATGATCTTCTGTATCGCTGCCCTCCTTGGGCGTTTCCTCCCTAGACTTGGGCCGCCTCTCTTCAGAGTGCGGCCCCTTTTCTTTCTGGGGACAGTTTCTTTCAAAATCAGTGGTTTGTGGGTCGCCGTCAGGCGCGGCGATGCTATTCGGCCGCGTCGGCAACGGCGCCGAAGCTCCCGCTTTCGATGGCGATCAGCTGCTGCACGAAGTGGACGAGGTCGCCGGCGAGGCGGCGGAAGCCGACATGCTTGGTGATCCGCAACTCGTCCATATAAAGCGCGCGATTGATTTCGATCTGCAGTGAGTGCAGACCTTTCGAGGGCCGTCCGTAGTGCTCGGTGATGAAGCCGCCGGCATAAGGTTTGTTGCGGGCGACGTTGTAGCCGAGGTCGGAGAGGATGGCGCAGGCGGCATCCGTCAGCCGCGTCGAGCAACTGGTGCCATGGCGGTCGCCGACGATGAAGTCGGGGCGGCGCCAGCGGTCCTGGCCGCGTGCCGTCGACGGCATCGAATGGCAGTCGATCAGGATCGCGTAGCCGAAGGCGGCGTGCGTGCGGGCCAGCAGGTGGCGCAGTTCGGCGTGGTACGGCTTGTAGAGCGTCTCGATGCGTTCAAGCGCTTCCTGCGGCTCCAGCGCCTTTTTGTAGATCTCCTCACGCTCGCCGACGACGCGGGCAACCGTGCCGAGCCCGCTCGCCACTCTGACCGAGCGCGAATTGACGAAGGGGGGCAGCGATCCCGTGAACATGCCCGGGTCGAGTTCGTAGGGCTCGCGGTTGACGTCGAGATAGACGCGCGGGAAATGGGCGCGCAGGAGCGGCGCGCCGAACGCGGTGACGCTGCCGAACAATTCGTCGACGAAGGCATCCTCGGACGCGCGGATGCGCGGGGCTGTCAGACGCGATGCGGCGAGGAAGGCGTTTGGATAGGCGGCGCCGCTATGGGGCGAATTGAACACGAACGGCACGCGCTGGGCGCCCGGGAGATGGACCTCGAACGGCTTTGTTTCCTCGAAGTCCTCAATCATCCGCATCGTTGGCCGTGTGTCCCGTCGTGTGCTTGCCGCGCGCCCGGTTCGGGCGTGTGAGCGGCAGTTGCCAAGCCGACGCATGGTGCCAATATGTGGAAAGGCTGTCCAGCGCGGGACTTTCTTTGGCCGGTTTCACCGGATATTTACCTCGTCAGCGGCCTATGGAACGAGATTTGGCGGAAACGCCGGGGACAAAGAATCGAACAACACGGGTAATGGGTGATGTCGCGCATACTGCTCGCCGAAGACGATAACGACATGCGCCGGTTTCTGACCAAGGCGCTGCAAACGGCCGGTTACGACGTAATTTCCTTCGACAACGGGCAGAGCGCCTATGACCGGCTGTGCGAAGAGCCGTTCACGCTTCTGTTGACCGACATCGTGATGCCGGAGATGGACGGTATCGAACTGGCGCGCCGTGCGACCCAGCTCGACCCGGACCTCAAGGTGATGTTCATCACCGGCTTTGCCGCGGTCGCGCTCAATCCCGATTCGCAGGCGCCGAAAGACGCAAAGGTGCTGTCGAAGCCGTTCCACCTGCGCGAACTGGTGACGGAAGTCGAAAAACTGCTGGTCGCCTGACCAGCAGCGGGCCGGCGAAGTCGGCAAAGCAAAGTCAGGTGAAAATTCGGGGCAAAGGCCCCTTGATTGCCGGCGCGAAGCCCGGTATATCCCCCCAGCGTCGTTCTGCGGAACGGCTTCCCGACCGGCTCCATGCCGACGGATAAAGGGCGGTTAGCTCAGCGGGAGAGCACTACGTTGACATCGTAGGGGTCACTGGTTCAATCCCAGTACCGCCCACCATCCGATCTTCTCATGAAAATCCGATAGACCGAATGCGAATACCGGATTTGCCGGTTGGTTTGCATTTGGGACACGAAAGAGCATGGCGAATAAGTTTTCCGGAACTGACCTCCGTGAACACGGATGGTCATCTCAAGTCGATTGAGTTGTTCTTATTTGCAGTCGGATGGTCGACCGTATTGGCGCCTTATTCTCAGCAACAGAAGAATTGGTTTTCGCTAACCATCCATTGATCGATAGTTTGTGGGTGTCGACTGTTGCCAATCGATCAGCGACGAAGTGGATCAGTTTCGAACCGAGTGCTTCTCGTCTTCGGAAGCGACCAAAATGGAAGCTGCGCATCGATAACAATGCCATACGCCGCATCTATCATCGATCGACGAGCTCGGATGAGCGTGTGAAAATGGCAGGGCGGTGGGCGGATGAAATCACGATGTGGCGCCAGAATTGGTCATTCCGTGGATCTTGAATTCCATAGACATGGGTGCCGATTGCAATGACGGCGATTTTCGTGAACGATCTGTTGGGAGCCGAATAGCTTAAGAGAAGCCGGCGGACGCCGATGACAAATTCAACATTGCAGTAGAAGTTCGATGGGTTTTTCCGAAGGCATCAAGAAACGCCTAATGGTGGACAGTGCAAGGCACTGCTGTGTTTGTCATAGATACAAGGGCGTGGGCGTTGAGGTTCATCACATTCACCCTAAAGCTGATGGTGGTGCGGACACCTATGAAAACGGTATTGTTTTATGCTTCGACTGTCACTGTGCTGCAGGCCACTACAACCTGAATCATCCGCGAGGAACGAAATTTAGTCCGGACGAACTTCGGGGGCACAAAGAACGCTGGTTTGATCATGTCAAGCACCACTCGCTTGATTCAATGAGCGATGAAGATGTCCCAAATGTCATCTGTCGGTATTTTCTAACCGCAGACCGCGAGGAAGTATCAAAAATATTGGGCAGAGATTCAGGTGCTGCTTTTTCGCTCAAGTACCTTCTGAGAACTCCTCGTTTGAAAACACAGTTTGATCAACTAGCCAATGCCTATGGTGGAAGGGCTCAGGATCAAGAAACCGATGGGTATGGCAACGAGTTTTTTGAGACTAGGGCGCAATTAATCGAAAAATATCCGGAATTTGAAGGGCGACAGAATGCACAGGTGAGTCAGCGTATTGCTGACGATGAAAAATTGAGCGACCCGTTCACGGCAATCTTACTGCAACTTGGCGCAAAGCTTGAGGATGTTGCGAGTATGAGCTTGTTCTATGAAGCCTGTGGCGGCAGCGGTTGGGGAGTCGATTTTCATACTCGGAAGCCCTATTTCGTGTTTGCTCAGATAATGAGCCTCAATGATGAGCCTGTTTCCGTCACGTCGATCAACAACCAACCATTTAAGAACAACGCGTTGTGTCAAAAGGACGCTTTTGACATGTCAGAAGTGCGTGACCTTTTTAATATAAATAATCTAGTTTTGTTGAAAAATGAGAGTATTGGCATCTTTCTTGGGGCGATGGCCGGGCCAATTGACTACAATCCCACTTCATATCAGTTCGAGACAGGGCCTTCTATCGGCGAAGACTATCATGGAGATACAATCGTGCGAACGGTGTTAAACGCCGAAGGGGTCGCGAGTGATTTCTCAACCGTCGGTCAGTTGTACATCCCAAGAACTGCCACCGTTCATTTGCATGGCAGGGATCGCGAGATCGCCTTTGAAGAATTTAGGCCCGATACGTTGTTTCTCATTTCCAGAGAGTGGCTGTGCGGATCTTGCCCACATGTATTTGGACTCGATAAAGAAACGGGGAAAATACACTTTCTGAGAACTCTGTTCGATAACGTTGGGCCAGATGAAATTGAAGAAGTCATCAACTGTGAGGGATATTCGAAGCTTATCATCGCGGAGTTCGATAACGAGGTGACTCACATCGGTTCGGTCTCCTTGGACGGAGTTCAGGTGTACCGCGACCGGAAATTAGTTTACGGCGACGCTATCGAACTTGATGTCTCTGGAGCGTGTACTTTCAGTATTTCCGGGCATTACCGTGCCGAAATTGGACAACCAGCGAATGGGGTCCATAGGCGACAGAAATTAAGCAAGTACAGGGCCTATGAGAGAGAGCTGAGATTAGGGTTTATTGAGGCGGAAAAAGTTGGGGTGTAATTCGTCCCGCCAGTAAATACGGCGGAACGTTCAACCCTGAACCCAATTTGTCGCCATGTTTAGAGGCCCGGATACATCGGACTGTATTGGCGACCCATTAGTCCGATAGTTGTTCCGATACTTTCGAGATGCTGCCTGGAGAGATTTGGCGAGAAGCTCGATTCTATTTCTACGTTTTCTGCCAGAAAAAAAGCCGCGCGGCTGCGCGGCTTTTCAGGATGTGTCTTCTTTTCTTGTTTATTTGTGAGCGGCAATCGACACCGCGATCAGTTCATCGATCAGGTTGACGACGTCGAGAGAGGCGGCGTTCATGCGATCGATCGCGGCGCGGGCTCCCTCGTCATCACCGGCGGTGAACAGCCGTGCCGCTTCCTTGCCGGCCTCGTGAACCAGACGGTGCGGTTCGGCGAGGCGGGCATAGGCGGGATGGTTGCGAAGCGCGGGATCGGCGACCTTTGCGTACCATTTGCCGAGCCGGCAATCATGATGGCTGGCGAGTTCGGATTCCTTCAGGCTGTTGCGGCCGACAAGCATTTCGGCGAGGCGCTTTTTCCACAGCATGTGGTCCGATTTGGCGCGAATCAGCACGTATTCGCGAACACCGCGGCCTTCGAGCTTCTGGAAGTTCGCCGTGATCAGCTCTTCCGATGCGCTGACCGCGTTGAGCACGTCCTCCGCCTCGTGGCGGGCGCGGCCGGTTCGTTCGGCGGTGACGGCGAGGCCGGCGGCGATCTCCTTCGATGCCGCCATCTGGTCATCGAGCACGCCGGCCAGCTCCGACATGCCGGCAGCGTTGGTGACGACGATTTCGTCGAGCCGCCGGACGATCTGGTGGGTCTGCTCGGAGAGCTGCTCGCCGGCCGACACTGCCGACTGCGCCTCGCGCATGGCTTCCAGCGCACCGAGCGCATCGGCGCGCAGGCGTTCGATGCGCGCATTAATGTCTTCCGTCGCCTTGCGGGTCTGGCTCGACAGGGTCTTCACCTCGGCAGCGACGACGGCAAACCCCTTGCCCGCTTCGCCCGCGCGGGCGGCTTCGATGGTGGCGTTCAGCGCAAGCAGGTTGGTCTGATTGGCGATCGCCTCGATGGTGCCGACAAATTCGCCGATCTGTTCGACCGCGTGGGACAGGGCCTCCATGCGATTTGCGGTGTCCTCTGTGGCGGCGCGGGTCGTCGACGTCGCTTCGGCGAGCTTGCCGATGGTTTCGCTGCCCGCATGCGCCAGTTCGGCAGCTTCCTGCATGGTTTCGGAGGAAAAGCGGGCGGTCTCGGAAACCGCGCCAACGGCTTCGTTCAGTTCTTCAACTGCCTGCGCCATGCCCTGCGCGCGGGTGTCCACGGCGCGGATGTCGCCGGTGATCAGCGCGGCGGCGGCCATCACTTCGCTGCCCTGCATGGAAAACGCGGTCAGATGGTCGAGATCGGTGCGATCGCGCTCGTAAAGGAAGGTCTGCAGATCGCCGACGATCCGCGCGGCCGCAGGTTCCATCTCGCTCGTATCCACCGCGACGCCCTGCATCACGGCGGCGATCGCGTTGCCGAGGTTCGCCAGGCTTTCGTCATGAGATGCCGCGCCGGCGGACGCGGTCTTGTCCGTTTCGGAGGCGGCGGGGCGGGTGGTGCGGCTGACCAGGCGAGCGAATGCCATGTGACGTCTCCCGGAACGTATGGTTGCTTTTCGGGTTATCCGAATTGCGTTTCGTTCTGGGTCGCCGCGGTTAAGAGATGCCTAACACAACATGCGAAAATCGTTGTTTGTCGTGATCTGCTCTGCGACATTTTGTTGTTGTTCATCGGGAACACTTTGGCCGCCGCCAATTCGCAAGGAAAAGGTTCCTTGTTTTTCTTTCTCAAGGAAAAAGAGCTTCATTTCAACGTTGAAAATACGCGTGTTCCCGGCAGACTATCCAGCGCTTATCGGACGTTGACCGAGACAGCGAAACTGTCCGCTGGCGCGTTCGCTTGCCACGGCCGCAGATAGCTGAGTCGGACGGCGCATTTTCCCGGCCGGTCGAAGCGCAATGTCAGCACCCGCGTTCCGCCCGCGCCCATCAAGCCGCTGTGCCCTGATCGGTAGTCGTCCCGCACGACCGTTGCGCATTGTCGGGATTTTTCGGCCAGCACCCATTGATAGCCGGTCGTCCGATTGGCCTTCAGGCGCAGCACGACCGACGATCCCGTATCGACGACGATCGCCCGGCCATTGTCGGCGGTCGTCAACGTGATCGCACTTGCTGCAATCAACAGGGCCTGGAGCAATGTCAGCATGTTTGCCTCCCGCGATTATGGTCTAACCGCCATGCCCCCAGATGACGCTGGAACCGCGCTGAAATTATAGCCCAACAAGCTCTGGTTTCGAACCGGTGCCGGTGTCGCTGCCTTTTGGCGCGCGATGTGGTTGCCAGGGCAAAGACCTTGGCGTCGGCGGCGCGCCCGTGCGGGAGATCAACAAAGGCGCAAAATCGGGATGCGGCGATGATCGAGTTTGGGTATTAAGGGCGCATGGCCCCGTAGCTCAGCAGGATAGAGCGCCGGATTCCTAATCCGTAGGTCACAGGTTCGAATCCTGTCGGGGTCACCATTCTTGCGGGGCGGTTTGCGTTTGCCTTCTTCCAGCTCCGCTTGCCCCGTCACAGGGTGGGGCGGCTCTGTCGGTGCGCTTGCCAATTTCAGCACTTGCCAGTTGTTTTGCACATAGATGCTGTTCGGATTTAGTCGCATTCTCTGAATTAGATCGAACGGCGTAAGTAAATATTCTCAGATTCCAGTATTTTACATACTTCTAATATAAAAACTCCTGCAAACAACTAGGCTGTTCGCTGCAGGCTTGACTTTCGTCAAGGAGTGGAATCCCCCCGAGTCCCAGCATCGCCAGCATTCCAAAGGGCGTTGCCATGCGTGAAAACATTTCACGACGAGGGTTATTCAACAGGCTGAGAGGCAAAGGATCGACGATCCGCCTCCCTTGGGCGCTCCCGACTTCCCAATTTCTGGATCAGTGCAGCCGCTGCGACGCGTGCATCAAGGCGTGCGGTGAGGGCATCGTGCGGCGCGGTGACGGCGGCTATCCGGAAATCGTCTTTTCGCAGGCCGGCTGCACCTTTTGCGGCGCCTGCGCCGAGGCGTGCGGCGAGGGCTGTTTCCACGCGGAACGGGACGACCGCGTGCCCTGGTCCTATGTCGCCTCGGTCGGCGAAGACTGTCTCGAACATCGCGGGATTTCCTGCCGCGCCTGCGAAAGCTGGTGTGAGGAGCGGGCGATCCGTTTCCGCCCGGCGCTCGGCGGGCGCACCGACATCCGTATCGAAACCACGTCCTGCACGGGCTGCGGCGCCTGCGTCGCGCCCTGTCCGCAGAACGCCATCAGCATCACAGAACCTCAACTGGAGGAGGCCGTCGCATGACCATTTGCAGCCTCGTTGTTTACGCCAAACCCGAAGCAACGACAGCGGTCGAGAAGTCGATCGCCGAGATCGAGGGCGTCGAGATCCACGCTGCCGATCCGAGCGGCAAGCTGGTGGTGTCCATCGACCATCCCGACCGTGTCCATTGTAGCGAAACCATCATGGGTTTCAGCAACATAGCGGGCGTGATCAACACCGCCCTCGTCTACGAATATTACGAATGAGAACGTCTTTTCAGGTCTAAGGAGGACTGACAATGTCACTCAATCGCCGTGACTTCATCAAAGCGAACGCTGTTGCTGCGGCCGCGGCGACGGCGGGCGTCGCCGTACCGGGCGCGACGTCGTCGGCGCTGGCTCAGGACGACACTGGCATCCGCTGGGACAAAACGGCCTGCCGCTTCTGCGGCACGGGCTGCAGCGTTCTGGTCGGCGTCAAGGATGGCAAGGTCGTTGCCACCCAGGGCGACCCGGATGCGCCGGTCAATCGTGGCCTGAACTGCATCAAGGGCTACTTCCTGACAAAGATCATGTACGGCAAGGACCGCCTGACCAAACCGCTTCTGCGCAAGAAGGGCGGCGAATTCGCCAAGGACGGCCAGTTCGAGGAAGTGAGCTGGGACGAAGCCTTCACGGTCATGTCCAACAAGTGGAAAGCCTCGCTGAAGGCCAAGGGTCCGACCTCGGTCGGCATGTTCGGCTCCGGCCAGTGGACGATCTGGGAAGGCTATGCGGCCTCCAAGCTGATCAAGGCCGGCTTCCGCTCCAACAACCTCGACCCGAACGCCCGTCACTGCATGGCCTCGGCCGTGGGTGCGTTCATGCGCGCTTTCGGCATCGACGAGCCGATGGGCTGCTATGACGACCTCGAGCACGCCGACGTCTTCGTGCTGTTGGGCGCCAATATGGCCGAGATGCACCCGATCCTGTGGTCGCGCCTGACCAATACCCGCCTGACCAAGCCGGGCTGCGAAGTGCACGTTCTGTCGACCTATGAGAACCGCTGCTTCGAGCTGGCCGACAACGGTATCGTGTTCACGCCGCAGACGGACCTGGCGATCACCAACTACATCGCCAACTACATCATCCAGAACAAGGCGTACAACAAGGAGTTCGTCGAGGCGCACACGCACTTCAAGCGTGCCACGACGGATATCGGCTACGGCCTGCGTCCCGAGCATCCGCTCGAAAAGGCGGCGGCCAATGCCGGCAAGGGCGCCATGAGCGACATGACCCTTGAGGAATTCGCCAAGGCGGTCGAGCCGTATACGGTGGACTATGTTTCGGAACTCTCCGGTGTGCCGAAAGACCAGCTCGAAGCGCTGGCGAAGGCCTATGCGGACCCGAACAAGAAGGTCTCGTCTTATTGGACGATGGGCTTCAATCAGCACACCCGCGGCGTGTGGGTGAACGGCAACGTCTACAACATCCATCTGCTGATGGGTAAGATCTCCGAGCCGGGCAATGGTCCGTTCTCGCTGACCGGTCAGCCGTCGGCCTGCGGTACCGCCCGCGAAGTCGGCACCTTTGCCCATCGTCTGCCGGCCGATCTGGTCGTTGCCAACGAAAAGCATCGCGCCTTCGCCGAAAAGACTTGGAAACTGCCGGAAGGCACGATCAATCCGAAGCCGGGTTTCCACGCGGTTCTGATGCACCGTCAGATGAAGGACGGCGTGATGAACTGCTACTGGCAGCAGTGCAACAACAATATGCAGGCTGCCGCCAACATGAACGAGGAAAGCTATCCGGGTTGGCGCAACCCCAATAACTTCGTCACCGTCACCGATCCGTATCCGACGGTTTCGGCAATGGCGGCCGACCTGATCCTGCCGACCTCGATGTGGGCGGAAAAGGAAGGTGCCTACGGCAATGCCGAACGGCGCACGCAGTTCTGGCGCCAGCAGGTCAAGGGTCCGGGCGAGTCCCGCTCCGATCTGTGGCAGACTATGGAGTTCGCGAAGTACTTCACGGTCGAGGACGTGTGGCCGCAGGAACAGATCGACAAGATGCCGGAACTCGCGGGCAAGACGCTCTATGACGTGCTGTTCGCCAACGGTCAGGTCGACAAGTTCCCGTATGACGGCAAGATCGTCGACGATCGCGGCAACGAGTACGAAAACGACGAGTCGGAATATTTCGGCTACTACGTCCAGAAGGGCCTGTTCGAAGAATACCGGATGTTCAATTCGGCCGAAGGTATTCCGAAGAAGGGCCACGAGATGGCCGAGTTCGACGCCTACCACAAGGCTCGTGGTCTGCGCTGGCCGGTGATCGACGGCAAGGAAACGCTGTGGCGCTTCCGCGGCGGCTATGACCCGCATGTCGAGGGCGACGAGAACACCGTCAAGTTCTACGGCAAGCCCGACGGCAAGGCGTGGATCATCTTCGCTCCGTACGAACCGCCGGCAGAGAGCCCGGACGACGAGTTCAACCTGTGGCTCTGCACCGGTCGTGTGCTCGAGCACTGGCATTCGGGTTCGATGACCCGTCGCGTGCCGGAACTCTATCGCGCGGTGCCTGACGCGGTCCTCTACATGAACCCGAAAGACGCCCGCAAGCGCAAGCTGCGCGACGGTTCGGCGGTCAAGATCTCGACCCGCCGCGGCGAGGTGGTGACCCGCGTCGAAACCCGTGGCCGTAACCGGCCGCCCGAGGGTCTGGTGTTCATGCCCTGGTTCGACGCCAGCCGTCTGATCAACAAGCTGACGCTTGATGCAACGGACCCGCTGTCGAAAGAGACCGACTACAAGAAGTGCGCCTGCAAGGTCGAAAAGGCCTGACGCACGACGGAACCTCCGCCCCGGCGTTCGCGCCGGGGCGGGCCGCCGCCTTGTCATTCACCCGGGGGGAACCGCGCGCCTGAGCGCGTGGAATAGGCCGGGAAAGCAAGATCAATGTCGACACGTTCTGACACCGCGAAGACACCGTTGGACTGGCTGCAAAGCCGGCGCAAGTTTCTCGCCGACACGGCGAAGACGGCTTGCGGTGTGGGCCTGTTCGGCCTCGGCCTCGGGCTCTATGCGGGCAAATCGAATGCCTTGCCTTCCGACGCCATCCGCCCGCCGGGAGCGTTGCCGGAGGACGACTTCCTCGCCGCCTGCACCCGGTGCGGGCTGTGCGTGCAGGATTGTCCCTACGGCATCTTGAAACTGGCCGAGCTTGGAAACGACGTTTCCACCGGCACCCCCTATTTCACCGCCCGTACGGGTCCCTGCGAAATGTGCGAGGACGTGCCGTGCGTGCCGGTCTGCCCGACGGGGGCGCTCGATCCGGCCATGACCGATATCGGCAAGGCCAGGATGGGCCTTGCGGTGGTGGTCGACCACGAATCCTGCATCGCCTTCCAGGGTCTGCGCTGCGAAGTCTGCTTCAATATCTGTCCGGTGCGCGGCAAGGCGATCACGCTCGACTACATATCGAACCCGCGCTCGGGCAAGCATGCGCTGTTCATTCCCGTGGTTCATTCCAAGGAATGCACCGGCTGCGGTCTGTGCGAGAAGGCCTGCATTCTTGAAGAAGTGGCGATCAAGGTGCTGCCGATGCGGATCGCCAAGGGCGAACTCGGCAAGCACTACCGTCTCGGCTGGGAAAAGAAGGGCGAGGCCGGCGAAGCGCTCGTCACGCCGGACACCGAGCATAAATACAATCTGCCCAAAGGCATGCACTACGAACACGGCGGCAAGGGCCTCGTGATCGACACGCCCGCGGGCCAGCCGGCGATTACCGCGCCGGGTGCGGAGATGAGCGATACGCCGTTCTCATCCAATCCGCTCGATACCTTGAACCGCGGCATCGGGGAGGCGAAGTGATGGTTACGCCTCTCAAAGATCTCGGCAAGGACGCCATCGAGGTCAAAGGCTGGGTCGGCGCCCACAAGTACCTGATCCTGCGCCGCATCGTGCAGGTCGGCACGATGGCACTGTTCGTCGCCGGACCGCTCTACGGTTTCTGGGCGCTGAAAGGCACGCTGGCTTCCAGCCTGATCTTCAGCACCGTGCCGCTGACCGATCCGCTCCTGTTCCTGCAGATGCTGGCGACGGGTTTCTTCACCGTCAGCTCGGCGGCGATCATCGGCGCGATCATCGTCGCGGTGTTCTATTTCGTCGTCGGCGGGCGGGTGTACTGCTCGTGGGTGTGTCCGGTGAACATCGTCACCGATGCGGCGCACTGGACGCGGCGCAACCTCGGTATCAAGGCTTCGGCGAAGATCAAATCGTCGACGCGGTACTGGATGCTGGCGCTCACGATCCTGCTCGCAGTCGTGACCGGCACGCTTGCCTATGAGCTGATCAACCCGGTTTCGGCGGTCTATCGCGGTCTCGTTTTCGGCATGGGAGCGGGTTGGGCCGTGCTCGCCGGGATCTTTCTGTTCGATGTGTTCGTCGCCCGCCACGGCTGGTGCGGCCATATCTGCCCGATGGGCGCGTTCTACGGCCTGCTCGGCGCCAAGAGCATCCTGCGGGTGCGTGCCGACGGCCGCGCGCAGTGCGACGATTGCATGGAATGCTACGAGGTCTGCCCGGAAGCCCATGTCATTCCGCCGGCCGTGAAGAGCGAGGCGAGTGGCGGCAGCCCGGTAATCCTGTCCGGCGACTGCACCAATTGCGGCCGCTGCATCGATATCTGCCCGAACGGCGTCTATGCCTTTGGCTTGCGCAATCGGGCCCTTTTCACCCCTGAGCCCATTCCCGAAGGACACCCGCGAAAAGCGGCCCTGGAGGAGGCGTCGGCGAAGGAAAAGAAGATCGCTTGAGATCGAACGCATGGAGGATGCGATGAAAACCTTACACAAGACGCTTTTGGCGGGTCTCATCTTGGCGGTCGGAATGGCCGCGCCGGTGGCGATTGCCTCCGAGGTGCAGTCGCTGCGCGGTGATAACGATCTCGCCGCCGGTGCCACGGAATTCGACCGTAAAAAGGCCATGACGGCGAGCGGCGGCTTCGAGCGTTCTTGGGAACTGCAGCCTCCGACCATCCCGCACAACACCGATAACGACCGCATTACCTTGAAGGAAAACACCTGCCTGAGCTGCCACAGCAAGGCAAACTTCGAGAAGGAAAAGGCGCCGATGATCGGCAAGAGCCATTTCGTCGACGCCAGCGGCAACGTGCTCGAGGACATGAACCAGCGGCGGCATTTCTGCACTCAGTGCCATGTCCCGCAGTACGATGCCAACCCGCTGGTCGAAAACACCTTTGCGGGCAAATAACGGCGCCTTGCCAGGCGTTGCGCCCTTTGTTTTCTCCGGCACGGCGTGCCGGCGCCGGGGGAAACACCTGCCATGCCCGCCGATTCCGACCGGGCGGCTCAGTAAGGACAAAGACAAATGACTGACCGTAATTCATCGCTTGGCCGTCGCGGCCTGGCCGGGTTGATCGGCATCCTGGCCGTCGGTGCCGTTATCGGCGTGATGTTCTGGGGCGGCTTCAACTGGGTGGTCGAGATGACCAACACCGAGGCGTTCTGCATCTCGTGCCACGAGATGAAGGACAACGTGTATGAGGAATACACGGAAACGGTGCACTACTATAACCGCTCCGGTGTGCGGGCCGTATGCTCGGACTGCCATGTGCCGAAGGAGTGGACGCACAAGATGATCCGCAAGGTTCAGGCGTCCAACGAGCTGCTGC
Source organism: Hyphomicrobiales bacterium (assembly GCA_002869065.1). Classification (NCBI taxonomy): domain Bacteria; kingdom Pseudomonadati; phylum Pseudomonadota; class Alphaproteobacteria; order Hyphomicrobiales; species Hyphomicrobiales bacterium. Next base: position 192,341 of record PKTR01000007.1, on the reverse strand, counting down.
ACAAGGCGCTCGGCTCGATCGACACGCGCGAGAAGTTCCAGGCGAAGCGGCTTGAGCTTGCCAAGCATGTCTGGACGACGATGAAGTCGACCAACTCGCGCGAATGCCGAAACTGCCATGACGATGAGTCGATGGATTTCGGGGCGCAGGAATCGCGCAGTGCGGACCGTCACGAAGAGGGCTTCGACGACGGCAAGACCTGCATCGATTGCCACCGCGGTATCGCCCACCAGCTTCCCGACGGCGCCGACGAGGCCTATGCCGAAATCGCCAAGGCGGTTGAGGAACGCGCCAAGAAGTAACCTCGGCTGCACGCGGACAACATTGCGACAATTGGGAACGGGAGGTCCTGGCGGCCTCCCGTTTTCGTTTGGTTGAGGCTGTCGGTAACGCGGTTGTTATCGTGCTCGATTGCCATTTCGACGAAACCTGTGGAACGGTGCCCGTGGGTGTCGGCAGGTGCGGGGAATGCGATATGGCCAAACGTCTGGGGAGCAATAGCGACGACAGGATTCTCGGGTCGGACGGGGATGATCTGCTGCGCGGGTTCGCCGGCAACGACACGCTCATCGGCTATGACGGAACCGACACGATCCTCGGCGGGCCGGGTTTCGACCGGCTCGTTCTCTACTATTGGGGTCGCGGTTATGTCGCCGATCTCGGCAGCGGGACGGTCACCGGCAAGAATACCGAGTATTCCATCAGCGGTATCGAGCACGTCATCGGCTCACCGGGCAGCGACATCATTCGTGGCGACGGCGGTGGCAATCTTCTGACCGGCGGCAAGTCGTTCGACGAACTGGTCGGCCGTGCCGGCAGCGACACGCTGGTCGGCGGTCCCTCGGAAGATACGCTGAGGGGCGGCGACGGGCCGGACAGTCTGCTCGGCGGAGAGCATCGGGACACGCTTTTCGGCGGTGTCGGGGTCGACACGCTCAAGGGCGAGGAACACGACGACAAACTGTTGGGCGGCCCGGGCGGCGATCTTCTCTATGGCGGCATGTGGAATGACACCCTGAAAGGTGAAGAGGGGCGCGACCTGCTTGATGGCGGCACGGGCAATGACCTGCTTGATGGCGGTGCCCTCGCCGACACGCTTATCGGTGATGACGGGCACGACAGGCTGATCGGAGGGTCGGGGATCGACCTCCTTCAGGGCGGCAAGGGCCGGGATACGCTGCAGGGCGGCGATGGCGCCGACAGCCTCTATGGCGGCACACACGACGATCACCTGTTCGGCGGCAAGCACGCGGATCGGCTATGGGGCGACCTCGGCGACGATACGCTCGAAGGTGGCCCGGGCAACGACACGATCAAGGATATTCACGGCGCGGATTTCTTCTTCGGGAATGCCGGAAACGACACGCTGTATGCCGGCCATGGCAACGACACCTATCACGGTGGTCCCGGCGACGACGTCTTTCATCTGAACGGGCGGACCATCAATTCCTTCACGTTCGAGCGCGTTGCCGGCGGTGCGATCCGGGTGACCGACAAGGTCGGCAGCTTTGGCGTCGATACGCTGATCAGCGTCGAGTTCGTCCAGGTCGGCGGCGATGTTTTCGACATCACCACCTTGCTGAGTTAGCACGCTGCGCTCAGACATGAAAAAGCCCCGGTGCCGGGAGGCATCGGGGCTTCTGCGTGTTCGATGGTGGGGCGATCAGTCGATCCGGTCGAGCACTTTGCGCAGGCCATCGAACAGTTCGTCGATCTGCGACTTCTCGATGATCAGCGGCGGCGACAGGGCGATGATGTCACCCGTGGTGCGGATCAGCAGGCCGTCGTCATAGGCGGCGAGGAAGGCGTCGAACGCCCGCTTGGTCGGAGCGCCGGCGATCGGTTCGAGCTCAATCGCGCCGATCAGGCCGAGATTGCGGATGTCGATGACATGGCGCGCGTCGGCGAGGCTGTGGATCGCGTCTTCCCAATAGGGTGCGAGTTCGGCGGCGCGTTCGAAGAGGCCCTCTTCCTTGTAGGTCTCGAGCGTGCCGAGAGCGGCGGCAGCGGCGATCGGATTGCCCGAATAGGTGTAGCCGTGGAAGAACTCGATCATGTTTTCCGGGCCGGTCATGAAGGCGTCGTAGATCTCGTTCTTCGCGAACACCGCGCCCATCGGGATGACGCCGTTGGTCAGGCCCTTGGCGGTGGTGATGATGTCCGGGGTGACGCCGAAGAATTCGGTCGCGAACGAAGCGCCGAGGCTGCCGAAGCCTGTGATCACTTCGTCGAAAATCAGCAGGATGCCGTACTTGTCGCAGATCTCGCGCAGGCGCTCGAGATAGCCCTTCGGCGGCATCAGGACGCCGGTCGAACCGGCCATCGGCTCGACGATGACGGCGGCGACGGTCGAGGGGTCGTGTAGCAGCACCAGACGCTCGAGATCGTCGGCGAGTTCGGCGCCGTGCTCGGGCTGGCCGCGCGAGAAGGCGTTGCGGGCGAGGTCGTGGGTGTGGCGGATGTGGTCGACGCCGGTCAGAAGCGTGCCGAACATCTTGCGGTTGGCGACGATGCCGCCGACCGAGATGCCGCCGAAATTGACGCCGTGATAGCCGCGCTCGCGACCGATCAGGCGGAAGCGGCTGCCGTCGCCCTTGGCACGATGGTAGGCAATCGCCATCTTCAGCGCGGTTTCCACCGACTCCGAGCCGGAGTTGGTGAAGAACACGTGGTCGATGCCCGACGGCATCATGGTGACGAGCTGCGAGGCGAGCTCGAACACTTTCGGATGACCCATCTGGAAGGCGGGCGCGTAGTCGAGCTCCTCGACCTGGCGCTGGATCGCCTCGACGATCTTCGGGCGCTTGTGACCGGCATTGACGCACCACAGACCGGCCGTGCCGTCGAGCACCTGACGGCCGTCAGAGGTGGTGTAGTGCATGCGGTCGGCGGACACGAACATGCGCGGCTTCTGCTTGAACTGCCGGTTCGCCGTGAACGGCATCCAGAACGCTTCAAGATTGTTGGGCACGTTGACGGTCATGGGTCCATCCTTTGTGATCACATTTGCCGCAGCCTAGCCAAGTTCAGCGCGCGCCGAAACCGAAATCGCACGGTGTTCGATGGTGCAGTGCCAAAAAAATACGGCCCGGCGGGGGTGCCGCCGGGCCGTCAATCCGTTCGAGACGGTTGATCAGCGTTCGATGGTACCGGCCATCGCCGCCTCGAAAATGCCGATGGCGGCGTCCTTGGTCAGTTCGACCGGGTTGCCGCCGGCGGTCGGGTCGACGATCGCCATTTCCGCGATCAGTTCGATCTTGGCGTCATCGATGCCGAGGTCGACCAGCGTGTGGGGAATGTGGATTTCCTCGCGCAGCGCCAGGATCCAGTCGAGGAAACTGTCGAAGCCGGGGTTGTCGAGGCCGAGATAGGCGGCCATGCGGGTGACCTTCTGCTCGATCGCCGGGCGGTTGAAGACCAGCACATAGGGCATGAAGACCGCGTTGGTCAGGCCGTGATGGGTGTCGTAGAGGGCGCCGACGGGATGCGACATGGAGTGCATCGCGCCGAGACCCTTCTGGAAGGCGACCGCGCCCATCATCGCCGCGCTCAGCATGTTGGCGCGGGCCGACAGGTCCTTGCCGTCCTTGACCGCGCGCGGCAGGTATTCCTTGGCCAGCCGGACGCCTTCAAGGCCGATGCCTTCCGACATCGGATGATAGAACGGCGAGCAATAGGCCTCGAAGCAGTGGATAAGCGCATCCATGCCGGTGCCGGCGGTCAACAGCGGCGGCAGGCCGACGGAAAGTTCCGGATCGGCGATGACGGTGACCGGCATCATCTTCGGGTGGAAGATGACCTTCTTGGTGTGGGTCGTCTCGTCGGTGATGACGCCGGCGCGGCCGACTTCGGAACCGGTGCCGGCGGTGGTCGGTACGGCGATCACCGGCGCGATGACGTCGGGGTTGGCGCGCGTCCACCAGTCGCCGATGTCCTCGAAATCCCACACCGGGCGGGTCTGGCCGGGCATGAAGGCGATCAGCTTGCCCATGTCGAGCGCCGAGCCGCCGCCGAAGGCGACGACGCCGTCATGGTTGCCGGCCTTGTAGGCGGCAACGCCGTCGGTGAGGTTGGCTTCCACCGGGTTCGGTTTGACCTCGGAGAACAGCGCGGCGCCGAGGCCGGCGTCCTTGCAGGCGGCAAGCGCGTCGGCGACCATCGGCAGGGCGGCAAGGCCCGGATCGGTGACGATCAGCGGACGCTCCATACCGGCGCTCTTGCAGGCATCGGCGAGTTCGGAAATGCGACCGGGGCCGAAACGGACTGCGGTCGGGTAGCTCCAGTTTGCAGTAGGTACGGACATCGTGCAGGTCCTCTAGATCTTGGTGCGCAGGTGAAAGCTTTTCGGTCGGGTGAGATGCTCGTAGCCGACCTTGGACAAGGTCGCGCCGCGGCCGGTGTCCTTGACGCCGGTCCAGGCGAGCGCGGGATCGAGATAGTCGCAGCGGTTCATGAACACGGTGCCGGTCTCGACCTCGTTGCCGATGGCAAACGCAGCATCGCGATCGGCGGTCCACACCGAAGCGGTCAGGCCGTAGGTGCTGTCGTTCATCAGTTCGATGGCCTCGGCGTCGTCGCGCACCTTCATGATGCCGATGACCGGGCCGAAACTCTCCTCGCGCATAACCGACATCTGGTGATTGACGTCGGTCAGCACCTGCGGGGCCATATAGGCGGAACCCGGCGCATCGCGCTCGAAGGCGGCGGTGTCGATATGGGCCGTGGCGCCGGCGCGCTTGGCTTCGGCGATCTGGCCGCGCACGAAGTCGGCGGCCGAGCCCTTGACCATGGGGCCGAGCGTGGTCGCCGCGTCGAGCGGGTCACCGAGCACGTAGCCGCGGGTCAGGTCGACAAAGCCGTCGACGAAGTCGGTGTAGACGCTCTCGTGGACGTAGATGCGTTCGATGCCGCAGCACGACTGACCGGAGTTGAAGAAGGCGCCGTCGACGAGGTTCTCGACCGCGTGGGCGACGTTTGCGTCGGCACGGACATAGGCCGGGTCCTTGCCGCCGAGTTCGAGGCCAAGGCCGGTGAATGTGCCCTTTGCGGCGTCTTCCATGACCTTGCCGCCGGCGACCGAGCCGGTGAAGTTGACCTGATCGGCGTTGCCGCCGGAAATCAGCGTTTCGGTCTGGCCGTGGCTCATGACGAGGTGCTGGAACAGGCCCTTCGGCAGGCCGGCCTTGTCGATGGCCGCCTGGAAGCGGTCGCCGACCAGCAGCGTCTGCGAGGCGTGCTTCAACAGTACCGCGTTGCCGGCCATCAGCGCCGGCACGATGGAGTTGACGGCGGTCAGGAACGGATAGTTCCACGGCGCGATGACGAAGACGAGGCCGAGCGGGTCGCGTGCGATCCAGCGTTCGAAACCGTCCTTCTCCGGCGGCATGACGGGGGAAAGCGCTTCCTCGGCGATTGCGATCATGTAGCGGGCGCGCTCTTCGAAACCGCCCAGTTCGCCGGCACCGAACTTGACCGGGCGGCCCATCTGCCAGGCGAGTTCGGGCACGATATCATCGCGCATCGCGAGCATGGCATCGACGATGCCGGTGCACAGGCGGGCGCGTTCGGCGAGCGGCACGCGGCGCCACTCCTTCTGGGCCGCCTTGGCCGCATCAAGCGCGGCCGCAATGGCGGCATCCGTCGCCAGCGGGCGTTCGGCATAGACCGAACCGTCCACGGGCGAGACGATTTTGACCGTCTCCGACATTCTCGTTCACTCCAGAGGTCGATATCAGAAATCTGAATGGGTGTTTGCTGTCTCGATCCCGCCGGCACTCTCGGGAGAGCCGGCCGGCGGGGTTTTCGTGAACCGTCCTTCGACGATCAGTAGCGCTCGAAGCCGCGGGCGACTTCCCAGTCGGTGACGCGGCGGTCGTATTCGGCCTGCTCCCACTCGGCGGTGTGGACGTAGTGATCGACCACGCCATCGCCCATCGCCTCGCGCAGCATCTTCGATTTCTTCATGGCGTCGATGGCTTCGCGCAGGGTCTTGGGCACCTCGCGCAGGCGCTTGCCGCCATAGGCGTCGCCGACGAATTCCTTCTCCAGATCCATCTTGTTCTCGATGCCGTCGAGGCCGGCAGCGAGGAGGGCGGCAAAGGCAATATACGGGTTGAGGTCGGCGCCGCCGATGCGGCATTCGACCCGGATGGCCTTGGAATCCTCGGCGCACAGGCGGAAGCCGGCGGTGCGGTTGTCACGGCTCCAGATGGCGCGGGTCGGGGCGAAGGTGCCGACCTGGAAGCGCTTGTAGGAGTTGATGTAGGGGGCGAGGAACCAGGTGATCTCCTTGGCGTGGGCGAGCTGGCCGGCCATGAACTGGCGCATCAGCTCGGACATGCCGTGCGGTGCGTCCTTGTCGAGGAAAAGCGGCTTCTTGCCGGCCTTGTCCCAAAGCGATGCGTGGATGTGGCAGCTCGAGCCGGCAAGCTCGGTGCGCCACTTGGCCATGAAGGTGACGGCCTTCTCGGCAAAGTGGGCCATCTCCTTGATGCCGTTCTTCAGGATCACGTGGTTGTCGGCCATGGTCAGCGCGTCGTCGTAGCGCACATTGATCTCTTCCTGGCCCGGACCCCATTCGCCCTTCGAGTTCTCGACCGGAATGGCGGCGCCCTGCAGACCCTTGCGGATGGTGCGCATGAACGCCTCTTCCTTGGTGGTCTGGAAGATGTGGTAGTCCTCGATATAGGTGCCGGCGGTCTTCGGTTCGGCGAATTTCTGCGCGGCGATCGACTCGTAGGTCTCGTCGAACAGGTAGAATTCCAGCTCGGAGGCGAAGAACGCGCTCATGCCAAGCGCTTCGAGGCGGGCGAGCTGCTTCTTCAGCATGGCGCGCGGCGAGTGGGGCAGATCTTCGTGGTGATGGTCGAGGATGTCGCACAGCACCAGCGCGGTGCCTTCCAGCCAGGGAATGGTGCGCATGGTCGACAGGTCCGGCTTCATGACGAAGTCGCCATAGCCCTTGGCCCAGTTGGCGGCGGTGTAGCCCGGCACCGGTTCCATGTCGATGTCATTGGCCAGCAGGTAGTCGCAGGCATGGGTCTCGTCGACACCGGAATCGAGGAAGAATTCGGCCTGGAAGCGCTTGCCCATCAGCCGACCCTGCATGTCGGTGAAGCAGACGAGAACCGTGTCGATGGTGCCGTCGGCGACGGCGGCGCGCAGGGCATCGAGAGTGAGATTGCCGGCCATTGGGGGCTCCTCAGGGATTTTTCGGGGGGAAGGCCGGAGCGAAGCCGGCGACGAATGTCACGGCATGCGCTTGCAGGCCGGGTCGAAACGAAACCGGCGCGAAACCGGAAAGGTTCGCGCCGTGTTGGACAGGTGTCATGCGAAGGGGTGCAAAAGCGGACGACCGGCTCGGCCGGGGCGCCTTCATTCGAAGCGTCAGGGGCTTAGCAAAGGCCATGCGACTGATCCCGGATCCTGTAACGTCTGTTCCACAACGCTCGATTTTTTTCTTCTTGTTATATCGTTAACATAGCCCTTGAATGAGTCAATTGCCGAATGCAGCGACGCGCGAAGGGGCAGATGCGGGCGGCGGATACGGCGGGCGGACGAAGGACAACGCGATGGCAGACAGGCCGGTTACCGCCGACAGGACGATCCCAGCCTCGTGGTATCGGCCCTCGATCGCCGAGCGGGTGCGCGAGAACATGGACCGGCTGACGGCGGCCGAACGCAAGGCGGCGCACATCCTGCTTGCCAACTATCCCGTCGTCGGGCTCGAGACGGTGGCGGAATTTGCCGGCCGGGCGAATGTCAGCGCGCCGACGATCCTGCGTTTCGTCGCCCGGCTCGGTTTTGCCGGCTATCCGGAATTCCAGAAGGAACTGCGCGCCGAACTCGATGCGCGGCTGTTGCCGCCGCTGTCGAAGAGCGCACCGGCGGCGTCCGAATTCGATGCCGACGACTTTCTCGACCGGTTCCGCTCGGCGGTGGTCGATAACATCACCGAGACCTTCTCGCATGTGCCACCGGCCGAGTTCGAGGGGGTGGTCGGGCTGCTGGCCAATCTGAAGCGACGGGTTCATGTGCTCGGCGGGCGGTTTTCGGATTCGCTTGCCCGTTACGCGACCGCGCATCTGCAGATTATCCGCCCGGACGTGGTGCATCTGTTCGGCCAGAAGGAGAACTGGCGCGACCAGTTGCTCGATCTCGGCAAGAAGGATGTCCTGGTCCTGTTCGATGTTCGCCGCTATCAGGAAGATCTCGCCAATCTCGCCATGAATGCCGCCCAGCGCGGCACCGTCATCGTGCTGGTCACCGATCAGTGGCTGTCGCCGGTTGCGCGGCACGCGCAGCATGTGCTGGCGGCGCGGATTTCGGTGCCGTCGAACTGGGATTCGGGGGCGGCTGTGCTGGCGCTCGTCGAGGCGGTTGTCGCGGCGACGACGGAGCGCCTCGGCGACAGTGCGCGCCATCGCATTGCGGCGGTCGAGCAACTTCGCGGGCAATAGACTTATTTAGCTGGCTTATGCGTACTTACCCGTATCTTTCCAGTTGAAGTAATCTTACATGCAGACATTACTATGCGTCATCTTGGATGGAGCTGCCGATTTGCCCATGAAAAATCGGGGGCTCTTTAGCGTATCGAAGTATTAACTTTGTTTCTCCACAGTGGTGCCGATACGAGCCGCTCGATGATCGCGTCACTGCTTGGCACACAGCGGATTGAGGGCTCGGGAATGCGGTCAGTGCGGGGAATCCCTCTCCGGCTCGATCGTTCATTGCCGGATGTGCGGTTGCACTGGGGATGTGCCGCCACGAATGGCCGCCGTTCGGTAGGGGCAAGTTGTCGGAGTCGCGGGAGAGCCGGAACCAGGGCCGGCGCGGTCTCCGGGGTGAACGAGGTCCAGGGAGTATGCTCAAGTCGTTGAGTGCGCGCATCATCGCCAGCGTCGTTGCGCTGTTGGTGGTGATGTCAGCCGTGAATTTCCTCATTGGCAATACCGCCGTGAACAAGGTCATGCGAGAGTCGCAGCAGCTGGTCGGGTCGATGGAAGGGGCCTTGCAGGACCGGGGCGGCAAGCTCGACGAACTGATCGTCCGCATGCTGAAGCTCGAAGACGACGCCTTGCTCGCCCGTCATTCGGCGCAAGAGCTGGAAAACCGGCTGGCGATCGAAAAGGAAGCTAATTTCCTGCGCGGTGAGCAGACCGGCATTGCCGAGAGCATCGTCACACTCATCAGCGCATCGATGCTGAGCGGCGAAGCCGCGGAGGTCACCGATGTCATCGATGTGCTGGTCGAAAACCCGCGCATCGCCTCGATCTCGTTGTGGCGGCCGGACGGCGTCGAAGCGCTGAAGGACAACGCGACCATCGATGCCATCAACAAGTTCCTCGATACCGACGCTTTCGAGCGGCGCAGTGCGGTGGGCACACCGCGAGTTCTCGACGGCGCGCGGGCGGAAGCGCTTGCCAAGGCCGTCGCCGAACCGGAAGCGGGGGCCACTCTCGACGGCACGCTTGACGTAGACGGCGAAGACCAGCCGATCGTCTACTCCTATCATGTGCTGAAAAACGAAGACGCCTGTCAGGGGTGTCATGGTGAAACATCGGCGCCGCGTGGCGTGCTTGAAGTGGCGATTTCGCGGCAGGCGTTGCTCGCGATCCAGAAGCAGGCGGACGCGGCATCGGTCACGCTCAACGCGGCTCAGGCCGAGGAAGTCGACAAGGTGCGGGCACGGGCGCGCGCCGAACGTGAGGCCGTCGAGCAGGCGACGACCGAACTTCAGGTCAGCATGGCGATGCAGCGCCAGCAGCTCGACGACACGCTTGTTTCCAATCGCTGGTTCCTGATCGGCGTGTCGGCTCTGGTTCTGGTGCTGGCCGTTGCCGGTATGACGCTGTGGCTGCGCCATGGCCTGTCGGCGCCGCTGGCGGCCATCGAGCGCATCATGCTGCAACTCGCCCGGGGCAACCTGACCACCGAAGTGCCGCTGCGCAAGCGCCGTGACGAGATCGGCAAGATGGCGTGCGCGGTGCAGGTGTTCAAGGAGAACATGGAGAAATCCGAGCAGCTGGACGCCGAGAAGCGTCAGTCGCATCTCGAGAAGGAGCGGCGGCAGAACCGGATGAACGACCTGATGGGGCGCTTCGAGGATGGCGTTGCGCATATCATCGACGCGGTTCATCTCGCGACCGACGACATGCAGCGCTATTCGACCTCGATGATCGAGACGGCCAACCGCACCAACGAGCGCGCGCTCGTCGTGGCGCAGGCGGCTGACGAGGCCTCGTCGAGCGTCGAAACCGTCTCTACCGCGACCGAGCAGCTGTCGTCGTCGATCCAGAACATCAGCGAGCAGGTCAACCGATCGAGTGAGGAGGCGCGCGTCGTCGCGGTCGATGCCGAAAAGACCAACAAGATGGTGTCCGGCCTTGCCGACTCGGCGGATCGGATCGGTGAGGTCGTCACGCTCATTCAGGGCATCGCCGAACAGACCAACCTGCTTGCCCTCAACGCCACGATCGAGGCGGCTCGTGCCGGCGAGATGGGCAAGGGCTTTGCGGTGGTGGCTTCCGAGGTGAAGACGCTGGCGACCCAGACGGCGAAAGCTACCGAAGACATCACCGTGCAGGTGACCGATATCCAGCAGGCGACCCAGCATGCGGCGTCGGCGATCCAGCACATCGCCGAAACGGTGGCGCGGATGAGCCAGTCGTCGGCCGATATTTCCGTTGCAGTGAACGAGCAGGGATCGGCGACGGCGGAAATTGCCCGCAATGTCGAGGAAACCTCGTGCACGACGCGCTCGGTGAGCGAGACGATCAACGAGGTGACGACGGCGACGACCGAGACCCGCGAAGCGGCGGTCGGCGTTTCGAAAGCCTCGGAACATCTGACCGATCAGTCGACCATGCTGAGCCAGCATGTCAGCGCATTCCTGGCCGGCATCAAGGCGGTGTAGCGACTGCGCCGGGGCTTTCCCGGAAAAGACAACGGGCGCTGCCTCGGCAAAGGCAGCGCCCGTTTTCGTTTGGTCGTATTGCCGGAGGCCTACCAGCGGCGATAGCGGCGGTAGCGCGGGCGGTAGTAGCCGCGTCCGCGGCGGGCGGCGGCCGAACCGATGATCGCGCCGGCGGCAAGACCGAAGACGGCTGCTGCGGCTGCATCGTTGTTGCCGCGCTTGTAGACCCGCTTGACGCGGCGCTTGGAGCGGGCAGGTGCCTGGGCGTTGGCGGCCAGCCACTGCGGATAGGTTTCCATCGACTGCTTGCGGAGCAGCGCGATCTGGTCGCCGCTGAAGTAGCCGGATGCGGGTGCGCCATTGGTGAGCTGCCAGTCGGTGATGGCAGCGCGGCTGCGGCGGCCGAACGAACCGTCGACACCGCGCGTGCTGAAGCCGAGCGAGGTCAGCCGGCCCTGCATTTCGCGGCGGCCGGTGCGGTCGAGCAGCGCGTTCTCTTCTTCCGGCGTGCCAAGGGTGAGTTCGGCGACATCACCGTCGTCAGCAGACTCCATCGGCTTGATGCCGGCCTTCATGACCGTGTTGCCGCTGTCTTCCTCGCTGAGGTCTTCGCCGGATTTGTAGGTGATGACGCCGTCGTCGGAATCGGTCGAGCCCTGTTCGATCACCGGTTCCGCGTCGTCGGCGGATGCGGTGTCGGCGACCGGCGCATTGTTGCCGGTGTCGACCGGGACCGACGCAGTCGCCGGAGCGGCAGCCTCGGCTTCCATGGTCAGCTTGACGATGCGGTTCTTGGCGATGCCGGCGAAATGGCCGCTCGGATAGGCGTCGATATAGGCCTCGTAGTCAGCGATAGTGCCGCCTTCGGACGCGGCCTTCCAGAGCGCGTATTCGACTTCCCAGGTGGAAGCCTGACCGGCATTCTGCTGGGTGGCTGCGGTCCCTGCTGCCGGAGTCGTTTGCGCCAAGGCGGGCTGCGCAAGAATGGCCGTGCTCAACAGAGCCGTCGATAGGATCCCGGAAATTCTCATAGTAGAGCCCCTAGCTAATGCGAAAAATTCGCCCCGCGCATAGGAACACAGGCCCTGCAACCGATCAACCGCCGAGCGTGAACGGAATTTCCCGCGCCAATCACTTCTGCGCCAGTTCACGTTCGTTTACTTGGTTGTGATACACTTTAATACACGTAAAAAGAGCGTCCCAACATCTCTCACGCGGGCTGCAGAGACTTGTCGTCGACCACGTTGATCATGCGGTAGTTTTCCTGCGGGTCGCGGAGCCGGTCGAAGATCGTTGCGTAGTGCATCGCGGCGTTGGCGTGTTCGCGCATCAAGGCTTCGGCGCGCATCGCCTGCCCGTTGTCGATCGCCTGGAAGATGATGTGATGCTGGGTGTGGGCGAAGGCAAAGCGCCTGTGTTCGGCGGCCATGTTGTTGCGGTCGAAGGCGATCGAGGTGACGGACGCCAGCGGCAGGGCGTTGTTGCGCGCAATTGCGGCGGCGATGGCGCCGTTGCCGCTCGCCTCCAGAATGGTCTGGTGGAAGGTCATGTTGAGCGTCTGAAAGGCGGCGATGCCGTCCTCGGTTATCTCACGGGCGTCGAACAGCGCGTCGCCCTCGTCCAGGCAGGCGACGAGAGTGCGGCGTTGCGCGTCCGAGAGGCCGTTCTGCGCGGCAAGTCCGGCCGCGAGGCCTTCGAGGACGCCGCGAACCGCAATCGCGTCGGCGATATCGGCGGCGCCGATTTCGCGCACGACGTAGCCGCGCGCGCCGCGCCTTTCGAGGAAACCTTCCTGTTCGAGCGCGCTGAACGCCATGCGGATCGGCGTGCGGGAGACTTTCAGCCGTTCGGCCATGCCGAGTTCAGTCAGTCTTTCGCCCGGTGCGAGCTTGCCGCCGACGATCTGTTTGCGCAGGGCCGCGAGAACCGAAATGCCGCGATCTGTCACTGGATCCTCTCAGTCGTCTGTTGCCGGTTGCGCAAAAACGCATTTATTGGATACAATAGCGCGATATTAGGCCTCTGGCCAGAAATCTGGCGCGACCAATCCGGCTGTTGGAATCTACGTATCAAATTTAATAAAATCAATGTATTAAGCGAAATTCATGGGCTTTCTCTCAGGCCGACTAATAACTTTTCTGAATACCGTTTGCGTAAATTTTGGATCCAGAATTCTGTACAGGCTCGGAAATCGAGCGTACAAGGGCGGCTACGGCGACGTCCACGCAGATGGGTTCACGAAAAGAGCCCGCCGACGGACTTGGGGAAACGGTGTCGGGAGGACACGCAATGTTCATTCAAAACCGGTGGTACGCGGTCGCCTGGGACCACGAGATCAAGCACGCGCCGTTCGGGCGGATGATCTGCGGCGAGAAGATCGTGTTCTATCGCAAGCCCGACCGCAGCGTCGTCGCGCTCGAGGATTGCTGTCCCCATCGCCTGTTGCCGCTATCGAAGGGCAAGGTCGAGGGTGAACGGCTGGTGTGCGGCTATCACGGCATTGCCTTTGCCGAGGGCGGCAAATGCGTGCACATGCCGAACCAGGAATCGATCAATCCGAACACCGACATTCGCGCCTACCCGGTGACCGAGCGCTACCGCTTCGTCTGGGTGTGGATCGGCGATCCGGCGCTGGCCGACGAGGCGAAGCTGCCGAACATGCCGTGGTGCGAGGACGACGGCTGGGCGTTCGACGGCGGCACTTACCATATCGGCTGTGACTACAAGCTCTTGATCGACAATTTGATGGACCTGACGCACGAGACCTACGTGCACCCCTCCAGCATCGGTCAGGAAGAGATCACGGAAACACCCATCGAGACAAAGTCCGACGGTGAGTCGGTGACCGTCTCGCGCTGGATGCACGACATCGCGCCGCCGCCGTTCTGGGCGCACAATCTGCGCTCGACCGCCAATTGCGACCGCTGGCAGATCTGTCGCTTCGAACTGCCGGCAAACGTCTTCATCGACGTCGGCGTGGCGCTGGCCGGCACCGGCGCGCCGGAAGGCGACCGCTCGCAGGGCGTGTCGGCAACCGTCGTCGATCTGATGACGCCGGAAACAGAAACGACAACCTGGTACCACTGGGGCTTCGCGCGCGACTTCGAGGTCAAGGATCAGGGCCTGACGCTGCGTATCAAGGAAGGCCAGGGCAAGATATTCGCCGAAGACCTCGACGTGCTCGAAGAGCAGCAGCGCAACATCATCGCGCGGCCGGACCGCAAGCTGCTGACCTTCAACATCGATGCGGGCGGCGTGCGCGCCCGGCGCATCATCGAGCGAGTGCTCGACGCGCAGGCAGGGTCCGACGCGGCCGAGTAAATGCGCAATCCACAAAAGTGAGCGCGGCCAAGACAGAACCGCGCTCCAGCCTAACGGCGCCCTTGAAGCCGTCCCGCGTATGCAAGCCTCGCGGGGCGGTTTTCTTTTGCGCTTTCCCGAGTTGTCTGCAACGCTTGTCCGTATCGGCTGGGCGGGGCGTTGCCGCCGGGGAGGCGGGCGATGAAGGTTCAATGCGATTGCGGACGGTTTCAGGCAGAGCTTACGCACTTTCCGAAGCATTCGCCGGGTCGGCTGGTTTGCTACTGCGATGACTGCCAGACCTATCTGAAGGCTCTCGGGCGCGAAGATCTGCTCGATCCCTACGGCGGAACGGAGATCGTTCCCGTGTATCCCGACGAGTTCAAGATCGTCGCCGGCGCCGAGGTGCTCAGGTGCAACCGTCTCAGCAAGAGGGGGCTTTCACGCTGGTCGGCGACCTGCTGCAATTCCCCGATTGCGAATGTGCGGCCGAAATTTCCCTGGGTCGGCATTCTGCATAATGCCTACACGGTCAAGGCGCCGGACACTCTGGAAAAAGCGGGTCCCATCCGCAGCCGCATCATGGGCAAGTTCAAACGCGGCACACCGCCCTTCGAGATTTCGGAAAAAATCCGACTGAGAGACATTCTGGTCATCGCGCCGTTCCTGCTGAGAGGCTTTCTGTTCAAGAAGCACAGGGTCTCGCCATTCTTCAGGGAGGATGGCGTGACGCCGGTTTGCGACCCGGTGATCCTCGACACCTAGACGTTGAAACGAACCGCTTTCGCGGCGGTATGTTTCTCCGCTCTGGAAAAGCCGCGCCCGCGACGCATAGGCGTTTGTCAAAGCGGGCGGACTTGTCTTTAATCCCCGGACAGACAAGCGGGTGATGGAATGCTGGAACAGGATTTTCGGCAAAAACTGAAAGACCGGATCGCGGGCAAGACCGACGAGGTCGTGGCGCTGACGCAGGCGCTGATCCGCATCCCGACGATCAACCCGCCGGGCGATGCCTATGCGCCTTGCGCCGAGCTGATCGGCGAGCGGCTGAAGGCGCGCGGGTTTGCAATTGAATATGTCCGCGCGCACGGCACGCCGGGCGATAGCGACGCCTATCCGCGCATCAATGTGGTCGCCCGCATCGAGGGCAACCGACCCGGGCCGGGCGTGCATTTCAACGGCCATATCGACGTGGTCGAGGTCGGCAAGGGCTGGACGGTCGATCCGTTCGGCGGCGAGGTCATTGACGGCAAGGTCTACGGGCGCGGCTCGTGCGACATGAAGGGCGGTCTCGCGGCGGCCATCGTCGCGGTCGAAGCGTTCCTCGAAGAGGTCGGCGACGACTTCCCCGGCGCCATCGAGATCTCCGGTACGGTTGATGAGGAGACAGGCGGCTATGGTGGCGTCGGCTATCTCGCCGAGCGGGGATACTTCTCCAAGCCGCGCGTGGATCACGTGATCATCCCCGAACCGCTCAATGTCGACCGCGTCTGTGTCGGTCATCGCGGCGTGTGGTGGGCGGAGATCGAGACGCATGGGCGGATCGCGCATGGCTCGATGCCTTTCCTCGGCAATTGCGCCGTGCGGCACATGGGCGCCGTTCTCGGTCGTATCGAGGAGACGCTGCTGCCGCGGCTCTCGGCCCGCCAGACCGAAATGCCGGTGGTGCCGGAGGGCGCGCGGCAATCGACGCTCAACATAAATTCCATTCACGGCGGACTCGGCGAGGACTATGACGGACTGCCGAGCCCGCTGGTGCCGGACAGCTGCCGCATGGTGATCGACCGGCGCTATCTCATCGAGGAAGACCCGGCGGAGGTGCGCGGCGAGATCGTCGGCATGCTCGACCATCTGGCGACCCATCGCGACGGCTTCAGCTATGACATCAAGGAAGTGCTGTCCTTCCCGCCGACCATGACGGACGCGGATGCGCCGGTCGTGAAGGCGGTGGAAGGGGCGATCGGCGAAGTGCTCGGGCGTCCGGCGTCGCAGGTCGTATCGCCCGGCACCTACGACCAGAAACACATCGTGCGGGTCGGTCATTTGAAGGATTGCATCGCCTACGGGCCGGGTATCCTCGATCTCGCCCATCAGCCCGACGAATATGTCGAGATCGATGCCATGGTGCAGTCAGCGCAGGTGATGGCGCTTGCCATGCTCGACCTGCTTACCGGAACGCAACAAGAGGCGACCGACTGAGGTCGGCATGAGGGAGTATTCGGCTACCGGCAATATGCGGGGCCGAGGTCAAAGGGAGCGAACACAATGAAGCGCAGCAATGCGGTGATCCTTGGAGCGGCCATGGCCGCGATGCTGGCCGGGCCGGCGCTTGCCGCCAAGACGAGCTTCACCATGGGCATGGTGCTCGAACCGCCGCATCTCGATCCGACGGCAGGGGCGGCGGCGGCCATCGACGAGGTGGTCTATGCCAATGTGTTCGAGGGGCTGACCCGCATCGACCGCAATGGCGAGGTGAAGCCGGCGCTTGCCGAGAGCTGGACCATCGGCGAGGACGGCAAGACCTACACGTTCAAACTGCGCTCTGGCGCGACCTTCCACGACGGTTCGGCGTTCGACTGCGAGGACGTGAAGTTCACCATCGAGCGCGCCAAGGCGGAAGACAGCGTCAACGCGCAGAAGCGCCTGTTCGCGCCGATCAGCGAAGTCGCCTGCCCGGCGCCGGATCAGGCCGTGGTGACGCTTTCGGAAGTCACCGGTGCGTTCCTGTTCAACATGGGCTGGGGTGATGCGATCATCGTCGCGGCGGAGACTGCGGCCGACAACAAGACCAACCCGGTTGGCACCGGGCCGTTCGTCTTCAAGCGCTGGGTCAAGGGCGACCGGGTCGAGCTTGCCCGCAACGACGCCTATTGGGGCGACAAGCCGGCGCTCGAAAGCGCGACATTCAAATTCATCTCCGATCCATCGGCCGCAACGGCTGCGCTGATGGCCGGGGATGTCGACGGTTTCGCCAATTTCCCGGCGCCGGAAAGCGCGACCGTCTTCGAGGCGGATCCGCGTTTTACGGTCAAGGTTGGCACGACCGAGGGCGAGACCATCCTGGCGATGAACAACGCCAAGGCGTCGTTCGACGATATCCGGGTGCGCCGCGCGATCACCCATGCGCTCGACCGCGATGCGATCATCGAAGGCGCGATGTTCGGGCAGGGCACGCGGATCGGTTCGCATGTCGCACCGCATAATCCGGCCTATGTGGATTTGTCCGACGCCTATCCGTATGACGTCGACAAGGCCAAGGCGCTTCTTGCCGAAGCCGGGCTTGCCGATGGCTTCACGGCGAAGCTGATGCTGCCGCCGCCGTCCTATGCACGGCGCAGCGGCGAGGTGATCGCGGCGCAGCTCGGTCAGGTCGGCATCAAGGTCGAGATCGAGGCGATCGAATGGGCGCAGT
This sequence comes from Hyphomicrobiales bacterium, assembly GCA_002869065.1. Classification (NCBI taxonomy): domain Bacteria; kingdom Pseudomonadati; phylum Pseudomonadota; class Alphaproteobacteria; order Hyphomicrobiales; species Hyphomicrobiales bacterium. The sequence goes on along the minus strand of PKTR01000007.1, from coordinate 174,714 downwards.
GGCTCGATCAGGTGTTCAAGCGCACCGATTTCGACATGACGATCGTGTCGCATACGGAGCCCGCCGACATCGAGATCTACGCTCGCGACAAGTACTATTTCAACTACGCCAACGACGCGTTCAAGACCGCCTATGCGGTCTACGCCGCGACCGTCGATCCGGAAAAGGCGAAGGGCCTGCTCGGCGATCTGCAACGCATGCTGTCTGAGGATGCGGTCAACGTGTTCCTGTTCCAGTTGCCGAAGCTCGGCATCTGGAATGCCAAGGCGCAGGGCCTGTGGGAGAACAGCCCGGTGCAGGCGAACGATTTGACCGGCGTGAGTTGGACCGAGTAGGGCGGTTTCCGGTCGCAGCCTGAAAGGCGAGCCGACAGATGAGCGTATTCCTCGCCAGACGCCTTGCCGGGCTCTTCGCGACTGCGCTCGTGACCTCGCTCGTCGTCTTTCTCGTCATGGAGGTGCTGCCGGGCGATCCGGCAGCCGTCATGCTCGGGGTCAATGCCGAAGCCGATACGCTCGCCGCGCTGCGCCACGAGATGGGCTTCGACCGGCCGCTGATGGAACGCTATCTCGCCTTTGCCGGCGGGCTCATCGTCGGCGATTTCGGCACCAGCTACACCTATGGCGTTCCGGTATCGGAACTGATCCTCGACCGCATCATGGTCAGTGTGCCGCTCGCCGTGATGGCAATCGTGCTGTCGACGCTGATCGCGCTGCCGCTCGGCGTGCTGGCGGCGGCTCGTCACGGCAAGGGAACGGATGCGGCGATCATGGGCTTCGCGCAGATCGGCGTCGCTGTGCCGAATTTCTGGCTCGGTCTGCTGCTGATTCTGCTATTTTCGGTCAACCTGAAATGGATGCCGGCGGGCGGTTTCGCCGGTTGGGATCAGGGGCTTTGGGCCGGCGTCAAATCGCTGATCCTGCCGGCAATCGCGCTCGCCCTGCCGCAGGCGGCGATCCTGGCACGCGTGACGCGATCCTCGGTGCTCGAGACCCTGCACGAGGACTATGTCCGCACGGCGCGGGCGAAGGGTTTGAGCCGGGCGCGCACGCTCTGGCATCACGCCGCGCGCAACGCCCTCATCCCCGTCGTCACCATCATGGGGCTGCAGTTCTCCTTCCTGCTTGCCGGCACGATCATCATCGAGAACGTGTTCACGCTGCCCGGGCTCGGGCGGCTGATTTTCCAGGCGATCAGCCAGCGCGATCTGATCGTCGTCGAAAGCGTCGTGGTGCTCCTGGCGGTCGCCGTCATCCTGATCAACTTTCTGGTCGATATCGCTTATGGGCTGATCGATCCGCGGCTGCGGCGGGGGCATCATGGCCGCTGAGGGCATCCGCGAAATCCTGCGCAAGGGGCGCGGCAACCGCGCCTTCGTCATCGGCGGGGCGATCACCGTGGTGCTCGTCGCAATCGCGCTCGTCTCCTTCGTGTGGACGCCGCACGCGTTTGACGCGCAGAACATCGCCAACCGCTTCGCGCCGTCCTCGGCCGCGCATCTGCTCGGCACCGACATGTACGGGCGGGACATCCTGTCGATCCTGATGGTCGGGGCGCAGAACTCGATCCTCGTTGCCATCGTCGCGGTCGGCATCGGGCTCGGCATCGGCGTGCCGCTTGGCGCGATGGCGGCGGCGCGCGGCGGGTTACTTGACGAAGTCATCATGCGGATGAACGACTTCGCCTTCGCTTTCCCGTCGCTCTTGACGGCGGTGATGATCACCGCGCTTGCCGGCCCCGGCGCGGTCAACGCGATCATCGCCATCGGCATCTTCAATATCCCGGTGTTTGCCCGCCTGACGCGCGGCGCGGCGCTGCCGGTGTGGAAGCGCGACTACGTCATGGCGGCGCGGGCCTCGGCGCGCGGGCCGGTCGCGATCACGCTCGAGCACGTGCTGCCGAACATTGCCGGCGTGTTGATCGTGCAGGCGACGATCCAGTTCGCGCTCGCCATCCTCGCCGAAGCCGGGCTCTCCTATCTCGGGCTTGGCGCGCAGCCGCCGGATCCGAGCTGGGGGCGGCTCCTGAAGGAATCGCAGACGCTGATCTATGTCGCGCCGCATCTCGCGATCTATCCCGGCATTGCGATCACGCTCTCCGTGCTCGGCCTCAACCTCCTGGGCGACGGCCTGCGCGACGTGCTCGACCCGCGCCTGCGGCGGGAGCGCTGACCATGGCGCATCTCCTGGACATCCGCGATCTCTCCGTCACCATTCCAACGGATGGCGGCCCGGCGCGCATTCTAGAAGATGTGGCGCTGTCGCTCGACCGGGGCGGCACGCTCGGCCTTGTCGGCGAATCCGGTTCCGGCAAGTCGATGACGGCGCTCGCCATCATGGGGCTGTTGCCGCGTGCCGCACACGCGACCGGCGCGGTGCGGCTCGATGGCGACGACATGCTCGGCTGGGACGAGGACCGGCTCTGCGACATGCGCGGGGCGCGGATCGCGATGATCTTTCAGGAGCCGATGACGGCGCTGAACCCTGTTCACACGATCGGGGCGCAGATCGCAGAGGGTATCCGCATCCATCTGGGGCTCGGGCGGGGCGAGGCGGAGGACCGCGCCCGGCGGCTGCTTGATCGGGTCGGCCTGCCGGCACCGCGCTTCTCGCCGCATGCCTATCCGCACCAGCTTTCCGGCGGGCAGCGGCAGCGGGTGATGATCGCCATCGCGCTTGCCTGTGAGCCGGACCTCCTGATCGCCGATGAGCCGACGACGGCGCTCGACGTGACGGTTCAGGCGCAGATCCTGGCGCTGATTGCGGAGATCGCCGACGACACCGGCATGGCGCTGATGATGATCACCCACGACCTCGGCGTCGTCGCCGAAACCACCGACCGGGTGGCGGTGATGTATGCCGGGCGGATCGTCGAGGAAGGCTCAACGGCGGCGGTCTTTGCCGCGCCGCGCCATCCCTATACCGCGGGGCTGTTCGCGGCCTCGCCGCATGCGCTTGAGGTGGTTGCAGGCAAACGAACCCGCCTTGCCGCCATCGACGGGCAGGTGCCCGATCCGAGCGAGAAGCCGGCTGGCTGCGCCTTCGCGCCGCGTTGTTCGCGGCGGTCGCCGCAATGCGCGGATCGACCCGTGATGGACGCGTTTTCGCCCGATCAGTCGACGGCCTGCTTCCATCCGCTGGGCCTGGGAGGAGTGCGATGAGCGACACCCTCGTCAGTGTCTCCGGCCTGGTGCGCGACTACACGCTGCCGCGTGAGAGCCTGTTCGCGCCGGCGCCGGTCTTCCGTGCGCTCGACGGGATCGATCTTGTCATTCGCCGGGGCCGTTCTCTCGGGCTCGTCGGCGAGTCCGGCTGTGGGAAGTCGACGCTTGCCCGTGCGATCCTAGCGCTGGAGCAGCCGACCGAGGGTAGCGTGCATCTCAACGGCAAGGAGCTCTTCGCGCTGTCGAAGGCAGAGCTGCGGGCGATGCGGCGCCATGTGCAGATCGTCTTTCAGGACCCCTACGGCTCGCTCGATCCACGCCACAAGGTCGGGCGCATCGTCGCCGAGCCGCTGATCGGGCTCGAACCCGGCACGCCGCGTGCCGAGCGCCGCCGCCGCGTCATCGAGACGCTCGCCTCCGTCGGCCTGTCGGAGCGCGACGCCGACAAATATCCGCACGAGTTTTCCGGCGGTCAGCGGCAGCGTATCGCGATTGCGCGTGCTCTGATCACGCGGCCGGATCTGATCGTCGCCGACGAGCCTGTCTCAGCGCTTGACGTTTCGGTGCAGGCGCAGGTGCTGAACCTGATGGCCGATCTGCAGGAAACGCTCGGCCTGACCTATGTATTTATCAGCCATGACCTGCATGTGGTCCGTCTCGTCACCGACGATCTCGCGGTGATGTATCGCGGGCGGCTCGTCGAAACGGGACCGACCGCTGACGTCTTCGCCGCGCCGGCGCATCCCTATACGCGGGCGCTGATCGATGCGGTGCCGGTGGCCGATCCGGCGCGGCGGCTGCACGCGGCAGGAACGAAGGCGGCGGACCTGATCGAGCCTGACCGGGCCGACGAGCCCGTCGGCGGCTGCGCCTTTGCACCGCGCTGTCCAATTGCCGAAATGCGCTGCCGGGTCAAGGAGCCCTTGCTCCGGGACGCCGGCGACGCCAACAATGGCGGCCGCAGGGTCGCCTGCCATTTCGCCGAACAACGCACGCCTGAGGGAGAACAAGCATGACCAAGAACCTGATCGGCGGAGCGTGGATCGATTCGTCCGGCGGCGAGACCATTCCGGTCGTCGACCCGAGCACGGGCGAGGTGTTCGCCGAACTGGCGCGCGGCACGGCAGACGATATCGACGCAGCGGTGGCGGCGGCGCATATCGCCATGGACAATGAGTGGGGCAGGCTGACCGCGGTCGAACGGGGCCGGCTGATCACCCGCCTCGGCGATATCGTGCGCGACAATGTCGACAAGCTCGCCGAACTTGAAGCGCGCGACGTTGGCAAGCCGCTGAAGCAGGCGCGCGCCGACGCGGTCGCTCTAGCGCGCTATTGCGAGTTCTACGGTGGGGCGGCGGACAAGGTGCACGGCACCACGATTCCCTATCTCGACGGCTACACGGTGATGACGCTGCGCGAGCCGCATGGCGTCACCGGCCACATCATCCCGTGGAACTATCCGATGCAGATCATCGGCCGTAGCGTTGGTGCGGCGCTCACCATGGGCAATGCGACGGTGATCAAGCCGGGCGAGGATGCCTCGCAGACGGCGCTGATGTTCGGCGAGCTGGCGAGCGAGGCGGGCTTCCCCGATGGCGCGATCAACATCGTCACCGGCTTTGGCGAGGAGGCAGGCGCGGCGCTGGCGCATCATCCCGGCATCCAGCACATCTCGTTTACCGGCTCGGTCGAGGTCGGCAAGCTGATCCAGAAGGCGGGGGCGGAGAACACGATCCCCGTGACGCTCGAACTCGGCGGCAAGTCGCCGCAACTGGTGTTCGCCGACGCCGATCTCGACGCGGCGATGCCGTTCCTCGTCAATGCGGCGATCCAGAATGCCGGCCAGACCTGCTCGGCGGGCAGCCGCATCCTGGTCGAAGAGGCGATCTATGACGAGGTTGTCGATCGCTTGGTCTCGGCTTTCTCGCGGTTGCGGGTCGGGCCGGCGCTTGCCGATCTCGATTGCGGGCCGCTGATCAATCAAAGCCAGAAGATGCGGGTCGACGGCTTCGTCGCCCGCGCCAAGGAAGCTGGGCTCGAGGTGCTGGCTGAAGGCAGCGTCGACGATGCCGCGCCGGCCGGCGGCTACTACGCGGCGCCGGTGCTGGTCGGGCGGGTGCCGGGCGATGCGGAGCTTGCCCGCAACGAGGTGTTCGGGCCGGTGCTCGCCGTCATTCCGGTGCGTGATGAGGCGCATGCGCTATCGGTCGCCAACAGTACCGAATTCGGCCTCGTCGCCGGTGTATGGACCCGCGACGGCGGGCGGCAGATGCGGCTCGCCCGCAAGCTGAAGGCCGGTCAGGTCTTCATCAACAATTACGGCGCCGGAGGTGGCGTCGAACTGCCCTTTGGCGGCGTGAAGTCGAGCGGGCACGGGCGCGAGAAGGGCTTCGAGGCGCTCTATGGCTTCTCCGTCACCAAGACGGTGGCGATCCGGCACGGCTGAGCGGCGCGTAAAGGCGTTGCCAGCGCCGCTGCGCCGCGTCATGCTGCAGGAACATTGGTGCTGTTGCGTTGGGGGTTGAGGATGAGCCTGGGAAACAAGATCGCCGTGATTACCGGCGCCGCGTCGGGGTTCGGCGAGGCGATTGCCCGCCGGTTCGTTGCCGAGGGCGCGCGGGTCGTCATCGTCGACCTAAATGAAGAGGCCGGTAATCGCGTTGCCGAGGACCTTGGCGACAAGGCGATCTTCCACAAGGCCGATGTCAGCAGCGCCGACGATGTCGAGGCGATGATCTGGGCAGCCGAGCGCGAATGGGGCGGCGTCGATATCCTCGTCAACAATGCCGGCTTCACTCATCGCAACAAGCCGGTCACCGAGGTTTCGGAAGCCGAGTTCGACCGCATCTTCGCGGTCAACGTCAAGGCGATCTACCTCGGCGCCAATGCGGTGATCCCGCGCTTCCGGGCGCGTGGCGGCGGCGTCATCCTCAATGTCGCCTCGACAGCGGGGGTGCGGCCGCGGCCCAATCTCGCCGTCTACAACGCGTCGAAGGGCGCGGCGATCACGCTGACCAAGTCGCTGGCTGTCGAACTCGCGCCGGACAAGATCCGCGTCGTCGCGCTCAACCCGGTGGCCGGCGAAACCGGCATGCTGCATCTCTTCATGGGCGAGGACACGCCTGAGAAGCGGGCGCAGTTCCAGGCGAGCGTGCCGCTCGGACGGCTCAGCCAGCCGGTCGATATCGCCAATGCGGCGCTGTTCCTGTGCTCCAGCGAGGCGGAGTTCCTGACCGGCGTGGCGCTTGAGGTCGACGGCGGTCGGTGCATCTAAGCGAGATATTTTCCCGCTCGTTTTGCGTCGGGAAGAAGTTCCTATGTATCTGAATTTGCTTGAATTCACGGAATCGCCCGATTTTCCGGCAATTCCTTTGCGTCTGGCTCGATCTTTCTTCAATTCACCGTTGGTGGGGTAACAATTCGGTTCCCTTGCTGCTTTACCTGCAAATAAGACCCCGATTCCTATATAACGTGCGTTCAAGGCAGGCCGCGCGTTAGCAGGGGGCGAGTCGGCGTTGTTTCTTTAATTTTCGGGACGTCAGGGCGGGCATGGCCGCAAAAATACACGAAAACATTGTGTCGAAGGTCGTGCGCTCGGCGCGCACGGCATTCTGGGGCGTTGGCGCCTTCAGCCTGGTCATCAACATTTTGATGCTGACCGGGCCGCTGTTCATGCTGCAGATCTACGATCGCGTGCTGACCAGCCGCAGTATTCCCACGCTGCTCGCGCTGACCATGCTGGTGGTCATCCTTTACGCCTTCCTCGGCCTGTTGGAATTCATCCGCCAGCGGGTGCTGGTGCGTATCGGTCATCGGTTCGACGAAGACCTCGGCATGGCGGCGTTCAAGACCTATACCGAGATGCCGCTGGTCGCGGGCCCGCGCGGCGATGTGATCCAGCCGATCCGCGATATCGATCAGGTGCGCCAGTTCCTCGCCAGCCCGGCGATCACCTCGCTGTTCGACATGCCGTGGATGCCGGTTTATCTCGCCGTCATCCTGCTGTTCCACTGGATGCTTGGCGCGGTGGCGATTGCCGGCGGCGTGTTCCTGTTCATCATTGCGCTGACGACCGACATGATGACGCGCAACGCGCTGCGCGAGGCTGGCACGCTGCAGGGCAAGCGCTCGGCCTTCTCAGAGTCGGCGCGGCGCAACGCCGAAGTGCTGCGCGGCATGGGCATGATCAGCGCGGTCGGCAATGTCTGGCGCGGCATCAGCGACAAATACACCGCCGCGCATGCGGTCGCGAGCGATCGCACCGGCGGGTTTTCGGTCGTTACCAAGGTGTTCCGGCTGTTCCTGCAGTCCCTCATTCTTGCCGTCGGCGCCTATCTCGCGGTTCAGCAGGTGATCTCGCCCGGCACCATGATCGCGGCCTCCATCATCATGACGCGGGCGCTGCAGCCGGTCGAACAGGCGGTGTCGAACTGGCGCTCGCTGGTGCAGTCGCATCAGGCCTATACGCGGCTGAAGAAAGTGCTCGGCGATTTCCATGAACCCGAGCGCATGGCGCTCGAGGCACCGAAAAACTACCTCTCGGTCGAAGCCGTGACGATGGTGCCGCCGGGTGCGCAAACGCCGACGCTGACCGGCGCCGATTTCACCGTTCAGGCGGGAACGGCGCTCGGTATTATCGGGCCGTCCGGTGGTGGCAAGTCGACGCTGGCGCGTGCCATTGTCGGTGTGTGGCCGGTTGCGCGCGGCTCGGTTCGGCTCGACGGCGCGCCGCGCGATCAATGGGCGGACGATGAGATCGGTCGCCACATCGGCTATCTGCCGCAGGATGTGGAGCTGTTCGATGGAACGGTTGCCGACAACATCTCCCGCTTCGATCCGAACCGCTCTTCGGAAGCGGTGATCGCGGCGGCAAAGCTCGCTGGCCTGCATGAGCTCGTACTGCGTCTGCCCGACGGTTACGACACCCAGGTGGGCGAGGGCGCGGCGGTGCTCTCCGCCGGCCAGCGCCAGCGGCTCGCGCTTGCCCGCGCGATCTACGGCGATCCGTTCCTCGTCGTTCTCGACGAGCCGAATTCCAATCTCGATGGCGATGGCGAGGCGGCGCTCACTCACGCGATACGCAGCGTCAAGGAGCGTGGTGGCATCGTCGTCATCATTGCGCATCGCGCCGGCGCGGTGGTCGCGGTCGACCGTCTCGTGGTGATCGACAACGGCCGTCAGGTCGCGCTTGGTCCGCGCGATGAAATCCTTGCGCAGGTCATGAAGCAGCGCACCCAGCAGGTCGGGGCGACCGGTTAGATCATGAGCACAACGAAATCCCTATCGATGGCAGCGTCGATCCGCCGATATCTCGTGTTCGGCATGCTGGTCCTCGTGCTGCTGATCGGCGGCATCGGCGGCTGGGCGGTGATGGCGCGCGTGTCGAGTGCCGTCGTCGCGTCCGGTCTGGTCGTGGTGGAAAGCAGCACCAAGCGGGTGCAGCACCGCGAGGGCGGCATCGTCGGTGAGATCCTCGTTGCCAATGGCGACCGGGTGAAGGCCGGCGATCTGCTGATCCGGCTCGACGAAACGCTGGTGCGGGCCAATCTCGGTATCGTCATGCAGGAGCTCTCCGAGCGAAAGGCACGGCGTGCGCGGCTTGAGGCCGAACGAGACGAGGTGACCGAGATCACCTTCCCGCCCGAACTCCTTGCCCGGGCAAACAATAGCGAAGTTCAGCGCGTGCTCGACGGGCAAAAGACGTTGTTTGCCGCCCGGCTGACGACGCAGAGAGGGCAGGTCGAGCAGCTTCGTCAGCGTATCGAGCAGCTCAACGAGCAGATCGACGGGCTGGAAGCCCAAAAGGTCGCTAAGAACGACGAGAGCCGGCTGATCGAGGAAGAACTGGTCGGCCTGCAAGAGCTGCACAAGAAGGGGCACGTGCCGATTACCCGCATCATCGCCCTGCAACGCGACGCCGCCCGGCTGAAGGGCGAGAGCGGGGCGCTGACCTCGCAAATCGCCGTCAACAAGGGGCGGATCTCGGAGACCGAATTGCAGATCCTGCAGATCAAGCGCGACTTCCAGGAATCGCTGCTGCGCGAATTGCAGGAAGTGCAATTGCAGATCGCCTCGCTGGAAGAACGGCGGATCGCGGCGGAGGACCAGCTTCGCCGTATCGAGATCCGCGCGCCGATTTCCGGCCTCGTGCACGAATTGGCGGTTCACACCGTCGGCGGTGTCATCCAGGGCGGCGAGACGGTCCTGCAGCTCGTGCCGGAGACCGATGCGTTGATCATCGAGGCGCGGCTTTCGCCGACCGATATCGACCAGATCGAGGACGGCCAGCCGGCGGTGATCACTTTCTCGGCCTTCAATCAGCGCACGACACCGCAGTTGAACGCCACGGTGATGACGGTCTCGCCGGATCTGTCGCATGACCAGAAGACGGGCGTTTCCTATTTCACCGCGCGGCTGCGCCTGAACGAGGGCGAGGAAAAGCGACTCGGCGACAAGCGGCTGGTGCCCGGCATGCCGGCGGAAGTGTTCATCCGGACCGGGGAACGCACCGTCATCAGCTATCTTGTGAAGCCGCTGAGCGATCAGTTGCGGCGGACTTTCCGCGAACAATAAGGATTTGTCGAAAAGGGGTGGCTGTCGCGTCATCGCGGCAGTTGACATTGACGGGTGTTCGCCCCTATTTTCCGCGAGATTTTTTCGGGCGTGCCGAAGGCATGCTCTTTTTGTTTTCCCGATACGCGGCGCGACGAGCGTCAGACTTCGCGGCAACGCGTGAGGGGATACGAACGATCGGGACAGAAGACGATGAAAGTCAAGAACTCGCTCAAGGCTCTGATGGCGCGTCACCGCGACAACCGTCTGGTTCGCCGCAAAGGCCGGGTGTTCATCATCAACAAGAAGAACCCCCGCTTCAAAGCCCGCCAGGGCTGAGCCTTTTCGCGGCCGACGCCGCGTTACCAATATCTGCCTCTTTGCAGGATGCATGCCGGCGATTATTATTGCCGGCATGATTGTTGTTGCACGCCTGTTTCTGATTCCGTGTGCGCTGCTGGCGCTGTCCCTGCCGGCCGCTGCCAAGGAGTTGCTCGAGGTGCCCGCCTCGCGCGAAATGGAAAAGGCCGGCCCGGCGAGCGAAGCCGAAAGCCATCTCGATACGCTGTTTGCCGCCCTTGCCGAGGCGCGCACCGCCGATGAGGCCGAAAGCGTCGCCGGGCGGATCAATCGCGAACTGGTGACGAGCAACAGCCCGACCGTTTCCCTGCTGATGGAGCGGGCACTTCTGGCGGTCAGCGCGGAAGACTATCCGCTGGCGCTCGATCTGCTCGATTCGGTGGTTCTTCTCGCGCCGGACTTCGTCGAAGGCTGGAACAAGCGTGCGACGGTCTATTATCTCCTCGACGAACTCAACCTGTCGCTCAACGATATCGAGCAGACACTGCGGCTGGAGCCGCGCCACTACGGGGCGCTGATCGGGTTCGGCCTGATCATGGAGAAGTTCGAGGAGAAGCCGGCGGCGCTCAAGGCCTATCGCAAGGTGCTGTCGATCTATCCTCATAACGAGACCGCCACCAAGCACGAACGCGATTTGTCGAAAGACGTCGAGGGCGTGCCGCTGTAAGCTTTCAGGATCGTCACGGGTTTCGAAGCGCCTCCCTTTCGCCGCTCGTGCCGCTTTCCTATCGGACCATTCCCAAGACGGTCGGCCATGTCATTACCGTTGGTAATCACTCTCGTCGTTGCGGCGCTGTTTGCTGCCCTTGCCGCCTATACCGCCTTCCAGGCGCGCAAGATCGCGCGTCTCTATCCGGCGAGCGGTCACCTGATCGATGTCGATGGGCGCCAGGTTCACGTCGTCGACATGCCGGCGACGGCGGAGCGTGCGATCGGGGGCGGAACGGAGTTGCCGGCGGTGGTGTTCATCCACGGCGCGAGCGGCAATCTGCATGAGCCGATGGTGGCCCTGTCGGCGGCGTTTGGCGGGCGCTACAGGCTGACCTTCTTCGACCGGCCGGGTCACGGCTGGAGCGAGCGGCTCGGTCGTGACGACGCTTCTCCCGTGGTGCAGGCGGACATCCTTGCCGGGCTGCTTGCGGCACGCGGGATCGAGCGGGCCGTTGTGGTCGGGCATTCCTGGGGCGGTTCGGTAGCTGCCGCCTTCGGCGTGCACCATCCCGAAAAAACGGCCGGCCTGGTGTTTCTCGCGGCGGCGACACATCCCTGGGACGGCGGCATCCATTGGTACTACCGGCTGGCCTCGCGACCGCTGGTCGGACGACTGTTTACCCATACGCTGACCATGCCGGTCGGCTTGAGCATCTTCGGTTCGTCGATCCGCTCGGTGTTTGCGCCGGAAGTGCCGCCCGACGATTACGGTGGCCGGACGCGGGTGCCTCTGGTGCTCCGGCCGGGCAACTTCCGCGCCAATGCCGAGGACGTCGCCGATCTGCTCGACTATGTGCGCGAGCTGTCGGGGCGTTACGGCGATATAGCCGCGCCGACGGAAATCCTGACCGGCGACGCGGACGGCGTCGTCTACGCCCATATCCATTCGACCGGGCTGCAGCGCGATATTCCGGGCGCGCGGCTGACGGTTCTGGAGGGGGCGGGGCATATGCCACACCACACCCGTAGCGACGATATCGTCGCTGCCGTCGACCGGGTGGTGGACCGCTATCTGTTGGGCGAAGGGCGTTAGCGTCAGGCCATCTGGATGCCGAAACGAAACCGGCGCCTCGCGGGCGCCGGATCGAAAGGTTCATCGGTGTTCGAGACCTGATCTAGATACCGGTCTCGCCGTCCGAGCCGACGAAGGCGATGCGCAGCATGTTCGTCGACCCGGGGGTGCCGAACGGAACGCCGGCTGCGATGATGATGCGCTGGCCGGGCTTGGCGTATTCCTCGCGGAAGCAGGTGCGCGAGGCGCGGTCGACCATGTCGCTTTCGTCGCGTGCGTCCTCGCCGGCTACGCAATAGAGCCCCCAGACGAGGGCGAGGCGGCGTGCGGTCGAGACGACGGGAGAGAGCGCGATGATCGGGATCGACGGCCGCTCGCGGGCGACGCGAAGTGCGGTGGCTCCCGACGAGGTGTAACAGGCGATCGCCGCCAGATTGAGTGTTTCGGCGATCTGGCGCGCGGCGGCCGCAATGGCGTCGGCACCGGTCGCTTCGGGGTCGGTGCGCTGGGCCCGCAGGATGTTCATGAAGTTCGGGTCCTGCTCGACCTCGTAGGCGATCTTGCCCATGGTTCGCACGGCCTCTGCCGGGTGCTCGCCGACGGCCGACTCGGCCGACAGCATGATCGCATCGGCGCCTTCGAACACGGCGGTGGCGACGTCGGACACTTCGGCGCGGGTCGGCACCGGCGACTCGATCATCGATTCCAGCATCTGGGTCGCGACGACGACCGGCTTGCCGGCACGGCGCGCGGCGCGAACGATCTGCTTCTGCAGGCCGGGCACCTTTTCCAGTGGCATCTCGACGCCGAGGTCGCCACGCGCCACCATCAGCGCATCGGACAGCTCGATGATGTCGTTCAACTGAACGAGCGCCTGCGGCTTCTCGATCTTGGCGAGCACGCCGGCGCGGCCACGCGTGATCTTGCGCAGTTCAGCGACGTCTTCCGGGCGCTGCACGAAGGACAGCGCGATCCAGTCGATGCCCTCGGCGAGCGCCGCATCGAGGTCGGAACGATCCTTCGGCGTCATGGCGCTGACGCTGATCGTGGTGTCGGGAATGCTGACGCCCTTGCGGTTCGACAAGGTGCCGCCCTGTTCGATGCGGGCGACGGCCGTCTTGCCGTCGCAGCTCTCGGTGACCAGACGCAGGCGTCCGTCGTCGAGCAGCAGGCGGTCGCCGGCGGCAAGCACTTCGAGGATTTCGGGGTGGGGCAGGTGCACGCGGGTTTCGTTGCCGGGCGCGGGATCGGAATCGAGCTGGAATTTGTTGCCGGCGACGAGTTCGACGGAATCATTCTCGAATGTGCCGACGCGCAGCTTCGGACCCTGCAGGTCGACCAGGATGCCGATCGGCCGGCCGATCATCAGTTCGACATTGCGGATCGATTCGACCAGCTCCCGCATGGCGTCATGCGAGGTGTGGCTCATGTTGATGCGGAAGACATCCGCACCGGCGCGCGACAACTTCTCGATGGCCTCGATGTTCGAGGTTGCTGGTCCGAGAGTGGCGAGGATTTTGGTGCGACGAAGACGCTTCATTGACCGCCCGTCCCCTCTTGAGAGGGTTCGGTCAGCTGAACGGTCCAGCTACGCTGTTCACCGGTGTCGATTTCGAAGAAACCGGTCTTCTCATATCCGCGGGCAACGCAGTCGGCGATGCCCCGGATGGTGAATTCGTTTTCGCGTGTACACATATATGCCTTACCGCTCCATTCCCCACCTTGGTCGTAGTCTATGGCATAAATGTAATAGAATCGCGAAATCAACGGGCCGGGCACCAGCGTCTCGCAGGTGTCGGGCGGAAGATTCCACCAGCCCTCGGTCACCCAGTCGTCCTTGTCCTTGTAGCCGATCGCGATGCCGACGCGGCTAACCGTCTTGTTACACAAACGGAAATCGGCATAAGCCGGCGCTGCCGAAACGACGGCGGCGGCGATAATCAGGCTGAGCAGGGACAGGCGTGACTTCAGGTTCATGTGACTTATTGTCATCCGTCGCGACAAACCAGGCTCATCGAAGGGAGTCTGAGTGCCTCGAACGGTTTGTGGTCTTCTCGCGTTATTGCGGCGTCGGCGGGGCTTGTCAACGACCGGACGCCGATATCGTCCGCTCGAGCGCGCCACCGCAGGCCGCGTTTGCCGCTTCCCCTGCCGGCTAAAGGCACCTAGTCGGGCAAATGCGACACTATCGTGGCAAGGCCCACTGGAGCTGTCTGGAACGGGGCTTAAGGTGAACGCGGGCGGGCGACCCATATGCCGAGCAGGATCGCCGCGCCGCCGGATATCTGCAAAAGGGTGAGGGCCTCGCCGAGCAGGATCCAGCCGAAGGTGGCCGCGGCAAGTGCTTCGAGGAAGATCACCAGCGAGGAGAAGGCGGCCGACAAATGGCCGAGCGCGTATGCCAGCAGGCCCTGGCCGCCGGAATGGCTGACGACGGCGAGCGCCAGAAGGGCGGCATAGCCGTAGATCGTGTCGGGTAGGAAGCCGTCATCCATGATGAGCGCGACGACAAAGAGGACAGCCGCCGTCACCAGCGATGAGCGGTACACCACGAGGCCGGGCCGGGCGGTGCGCCGGGCGACGCGGACGGCGAGGAAGTAGGCGCCGAAGAACAGCGAGGTGGCGATGCCGTAGAAATCGCCGATGAGGCGCTCGGGCGCGTAGCCGTAGCTGGTGCCGACGAGCGTGCCGGCGCCGATCAGGCATAGCACGAGGCCGGCGAACATCATGCGCGACACGCTTTCACCGATGAACAGGCCGGAGCCGATCAGCACCCAGACCGGCGCCATGGTGGCGAGGAAGGTGGCGTTGGCCACCGTCGTGTTCATGATGGCGAGATGCCAGAAGAAGAGATCGCCGGCAAAGAACAGACCGGCGAGGACATGTGCGCCTGTCCAGGACGGTGTGGCGGTGTGCTCGGGGCCCGCGTTGCGCTCCTCAAGTGCTGCCCAGGCCCACAGCAGCGGCAAGGCGAGGCCGACACGCCAGAAGGCGCTCGCATAGGGGCCGACCTCGGCATGGCGCACGAAAACGGGCGATATGCCCATGGCGACGGCACCGGCGATCAGCGCCAGGAAGGCGACGATGTGAAACGAGGCGGGTGGCGTTCGGGACGTTTGTTCGGGCGCAGACATGCGGGGCAAAAACGTCCTTCGGCTCGCTTTGCAACACCATTGGGAAAAGATATCTCTTCGTATGGCAAGTCGCCCTGGAGGTCACTATTATTTCTTCCATGCTTGAAACGCTCGTTGACCGTGAGACGGATCGTTCCGTTCCGGACGTTGAGGACTTTGTGCCGTTTGAAATCGTGGCCGGCCCTGCCGACCGCGGGCTGCTGATCATCGCCGATCATGCCTCGAACGCGCTGCCGAACGAGTATGGAACGCTGGGGACGACACGTGAGGAGCTGAGCCGCCATATCGGCTACGACATCGGCTCGGCGGCGCTGACGCGGGCGCTTGCCGCCCGCCTTGGCGCGCCGGCGGTGTTGTCGACCTTCTCGCGCCTGTTGATCGACCCGAACCGGGGCGCCGACGATCCAACGCTGGTGATGCGGCTGTCGGACGGCGTCGTGTTGCCGGGCAACGCGAAGGTCGACGAAGCCGAGAAACAGCGCCGCGTCGAGCGGTTCTACGCGCCCTATCACGGCGCGGTGGATGCGGCGATCGACGCCGGTATTGCGGCGGGCAAGCCGCCGGCGGTGTTTTCCGTGCACAGCTTCACGCCGGTCTGGCGAGGCTGGCCCCGGCCCTGGCACGCCGGCGTCCTTTGGGATCAGGATCCGCGCTTCGCGCTGCCGCTGATCGAGAAGCTGCGCGAGGATCCGCGCCTCGTCGTTGGCGACAACGAACCCTATACGGGCGCGCTGAAGAACGACTCGCTCTACCGGCACGGGACGGTTCGAGGCATCGCACATGCGTTGATCGAGGTGCGCCAGGATCTCATTTCCGACGATGAAGGCGTCGAGCAATGGGCCGACCGGCTGGCGCCGATCATAGAAGAAATCCTCGCCCTGCCGGGGATGAACGATATTCACGTCTACGGCTCTGCCGCGGGCTAGGAGATTTTTCACCCAAATCGCTCCGCGCTTCAGGACGGAAAAGGTGCGGGCGTCACAACAACGAGGGGGAGGCCATGGCCGAATTCGACGAGACGACCCAACGCGATCTGGAAGCAGCCGTGTTCCGCAGGCTGGTGGCGCATCTGGCCGAACGCACCGACGTGCAGAATATCGACATGATGAATCTGGCTGGCTTCTGCCGCAATTGCCTGTCGAACTGGTATCAGGACGCGGCGAACGAGAAGGGCCTTGATCTCGACAAGGCCGGCGCGCGCGAGATCGTCTACGGCATGCCCTATGACGACTGGAAGGCGCGC
This sequence comes from Hyphomicrobiales bacterium, assembly GCA_002869065.1. NCBI lineage: Bacteria > Pseudomonadati > Pseudomonadota > Alphaproteobacteria > Hyphomicrobiales > Hyphomicrobiales bacterium. The sequence continues at coordinate 158,539 of PKTR01000007.1, read as the reverse complement.
TATCAGACCGAGGCGACGGCCGAGCAGCTCGCCGCCTACGAGATCAGCCGGCCGAAGGACCACTAACCGGCTGGACCACTCCGACTGCCGGCTTTCGGTCTTGACCGATCCGGCGGCATCGGGCACCACTTGCCACCCGAACGGGTGGCGGCAGTCCGGGCCGGGCTGCGTATCGTTTCTCGCATGCGGCCGGTTTACCGGTCGGGACAACAGGATTGCAGGAGTTTCAGGCTATGGCGGAGCCGGGCGGAATCGCGGCAGCACAATTGCGGGCTTTCGTGGAACGGATCGAGCGTCTCGAAGAAGACAAGAAGGCGATCGCGGACGATATCAAGGAAGTTTACGGCGAGGCCAAGGGGACCGGTTTCGACACCAAGGTCATTCGCCAGGTCGTACGGCTGCGCAAGCAGGAGCAGGCCGAGCGCGAGGAGCAGGAAGCGATGCTCGATCTCTACATGCACGCGCTTGGCATGGTGGCGCCCGCCGACGAATAGGGCGCATGCCGTTCAATGGATCGGCATTGAAGCCGGACAACAAAAAAACCGGGCTCCGATTCAACGGAGCCCGGTTTTTTCATGTCGGATTGCGTGTCGAGCTCAGTAGAGCCGCACGACCGTGAGCGTTCCGATTGCCGAGCCGGTGAACACCGTCGACTGCAGGCTTTCGTCGGCCGTCTCGGGGACGAACCCGTTGGCAAGTGCGCGGTTCGGCTTTGCCATCAGCACGGCGAGGCTGTGCTGGTCCGGGTGGCTGAAATTGGCGAACGACATCGTCCGGGTGGTCTTGGCGTCGACGAACAGGCGGCTGCGAAGGCGGCTGCCGGAAATCGAACCGACTGCATCGGTATTGGCGACCATCTGACGATCCGACTTGCCGCTGGGCAGTCCGCTCTCGGCGCGGGCCGCAAGTCGCTGCGGACGGTCACGCGGCGACGGAACGTCGGTCGCGCTGTCGACGGCTGCGAACTGACGGGTCGCGTCGAGCACCGAATTCGGCTTGGTCGTCGGCACTGCCGGACCATAGCCCAGCACGGCCGCGGCATTGGTGTCGATGGTCGGCTTGTCGGACGGGATCGAAGCGGTTGCGTCGTCCGCCGGCGGCAAGGCCGAGGCGATCTGCTGGAACACCGGCTTGTTGCGCGGCACCATGGCGATGATTGCTTCGCCACCCTCGACCTGCGGGGTCGTTTCCGCGCTTGCCAGAAGCGCGAGCGGTTTGGAGCGCGGTTTCGGCGCCGGGCCGGAAGCGACCAGGGTTTCCTGCGCCGGCTCGGGCGCCGGCTCGGGGGCCGCGGCCGGAGTTGGCGTCTGCTCTAAACCGGGCAATGTATCGGCGACGGCCTTCGACGGGCTGGCGACGGTTGCCGGCGGAACCGGACCTGCCGATTCTTCGGGCTGGATGGAATCCTCTTCCTCGTCGCGGCCACCGCCGAACAGGGCGGACAGGAAGCCCTTGCCGGACCCCTTCTGGCGGACGATGTCGTCGTCACCGCTGGTGTAGCGGGCTGCCGAGCGCGAGCTGGAGGCCGAGGCAACGACGGTCGCGGTGCGGGCACGCTTGCCGGATTTGGCGCGCGCCAGGGCCGTGCTGTAGCCCTGCAGCGGCTTGCCGTCGGACGGCACGTGCAGCGTTTCGCCACGCGGGAAGACCTTGACCAACTGGCTGCGGGTCATGCGCGGCCAATGGCGCACCCGGCCGGTGTCGAGGTGAATGAACCGGCTGCGCGAACGCGGATAATAGCCGACGCCGCCGACCTGCTGGCGCAGACCGATCACACGGATCTTGTAGGAATCGTAGCCGGGAATGAAGAAGTCCATCGCCTTGCCCAGCGTGTGCTGGCTGAATTTGGCGACGCCGCGCGAGCGTTTGCGCAGCATGTTGTTGGTGGCCGGAGAGCGATAGCCGGACACCACGTGGATGTCCTTGTTGACGCCCGTCTTCTGATAGACCTCCCAGATGAGGTCGAACAGTTCCGGATCCATCTTGATGCTCTCGTTGCGCCGCCAGTCGCGCAGGAAGCGGTTGAGCTGGCGGAGCCCGGAAGCAACATAGCGACCATTCTTCTTGAAGGTGATCGCCGTGCGCTCATGCGTATGGGTATTGTAGAGATGCAGCGTGCGCGTTTCGGCCGATGCCTGCGGCATGCCAAGCAGCATGACCGAGACGAGAACACCGAATACCGCGAGCGCGATCCTTGATCCACTCATGACCATAGCAAGCAAACTGTGTGACTTTGTCGACAATTTACGTCCCGCAAGTTTTTCCACGCCTTGCGCGCGGACGCACCCCAACATCAACCGTTTACACCCAATTAGGTTAACGAGCGTTTACCGAGGCGCGGTGTAAGATGAAATCTTGGCGCTTCCGGGGCAAGTGCTGTTTTCCTATTGGGTTAAGACGCCGCTGTCGCGGGCGCGTAAGTACTCACCTCAACATCCCGGGATCAACCGCACGGGATGCTGCAAGGCAGCAACGCTGGTTCAATCTGCCCGTCTTTTACACCAAGTGCGGTTTCACGAAAAGCCCGTCAAAATGCCAATGGCCCGGCGCTTTGGGCGCCGGGTCATCGGGATTCTGATCTGGTGTCGTGGTGCGTTTTGTCAACCGTGCGGTCAGGCCGAACGGACGCCGAGCCTAAAGGCCGAGCTTCGCCTTGACCCTGGCGTTGTGGCCATAGATGTCGCGCAACGTGCGCAGTTCCCCGTTCTGGTCGACCAGAGTGGTGAAATAGGTGATGTGAACGGGAATGTGGCGCGGCAGGTCGATGCGGCGTTCCGAACGGCCGAACAGCTTCTTGATCCGCGTCGAGTTCCAGTCGGCATTGTCGGCGAGAATCGCGTCGGCGAAGTCGAGCGGGTTGTTGACGCGCACGCAGCCATGGCTGAAGGCGCGCGCGTCGCGCTGGAACAGGCTCTTCGAGGGCGTGTCGTGCAGATAGACCGAATGCCGGTTGGGGAACATGAACTTGATGCGGCCAAGCGCATTGCGCGCGCCGGGGCGCTGGCGGATGCGCACCTTACGGACGTTTTCCGGCGTCCAGGCTACGGCGGTCGGATCGATCACGCGGCCGTTGTAGACCACTTCGTAGCCGCGGCGGGCGAAATAGGAGCCCGGATTGGCCTGGATGCCCGGCAGCATTTCCTTGCGGGCGATCGAGACCGGCACGTTCCAGTACGGATTGACGACGATGTGTTCCATCTCGTCGGAGAAGATCGGCGTCTGGTTGGTCGGCTTGCCGACGACGACGCGGGTCTGGTGGACGGTGCGGCCGTTCTTGTTCACTCGGACAAGATACTCGGGGATATTGACGTGGACATGGAAGCGGCCGAGCTTGCGCGGCAGCCAGCGCCAGCGCTCCATATTGGCGACGATGTCGGCGACCGGATTCGCGTCGGCCGGACCATTGAGGTGGCGTAGCGTGTTCGGACCGACGATGCCGTCAGGGCTGAGGCCGGCGGTCTTCTGGAATTCGCGCACCGCTGTGTCGAGCGCTTCATCGAACACCAGCGGATCCGGGTTGGCCGGGGCGGCGTCGGTCTGCACGGTTTCGGCGGCGGCAACACGGGTCGTTGGCGTGGGAACGGACAGGCGCTTGCGCAGCAGCGGGACGCGCTTGTCGGAAATGCCAAGTCGCATCGCGGCGCCTGCGGGCACGCGGATCGGTTTTTCAGCGACGGCCTCGGTGGCGCGCAGTTCGGCAAGCTTTTCCTTCAGCTTTCGGGAGCCCATATGCGGCGGATTGTAGGCGACGAGCACATTGGCCGGGCGCGGCGCGCGGGCAAGCGCCTCGAGCACCGAGAGCGGCTCGGGGAAGGTCGGCTCGGCATTGATGTAGCCGGAAATGGACTTCGGCTTGAAGCGGCCGCCCTGGGCATCGTGGGCATAGGCGAGCGCGGCGCGGACGAGCGTCAGCTCGGCCACGGCCAGTATGCGCGGCTCGGCCTTGTGGGCGGCGGTGAAGCGTGTCTGCGGCAGGATGTAGGCCGACGGGTCGAGGCCGTCTTCATCGGCGTTGGCGATCGCTTCGATGAGCGTCATGCCGCCGGCGGTGAAGCCGTTCTTGTCGGTCCAGGCCGGTGCCCAGTTGCGTTCCTCGTAGAACTTGGCGAGGGCGCGGAAGGCGGTGTCATCTGCCGTCTTGCGGCTCAGTTCTTCCTGGGTGATGTCGAGCCGGATTTCCTCGGCGATCGGATCGGCGAGCGGGATATGGTAGGCGAGCGTGCGGGCGAGATGCGGCATCGCGCCGAGATCGGGCACTGCGGCAGCCGGGCTCGCCAGCGCAACCGTTGCGACGGTCATTGCCAACAGGCCGAGATGTCCATGCCGTTTCATCTGCGATCTCCCATCTGCCATCTTCAGCGCCCGGCGCCGATTGTCGCTACCGTTTTCCAATACTGGCGCTGAACGCGCCATGAACAATTATGTGACTGAAAATCCGTGGCCATGATGTGACGCCAGTCACTTATTCGGCGGCTTCCGAATCAAGACCATAGTCGCTGACCTTGCGATACAGGGTCGAGCGGCCGATGCCGAGCCGGCGGGCGACTTCCGCCATGCGGCCGCGATAGTGGTCGAGCGCGAGGCGGATCATGTCGGCCTCGACCAGATCGAGCGGGCGGACATGGCCATCGTCGTCGAGTGCGCGCAGGAACCCGAAAGGCGCGTCGCCATTGTAGGCGGCGATGGCGGGCGCGGTGTCGCGCGCGGGTGTCGTGGCGGGCGCGGCGGCAGCGTCGCCGGCGCCGGTATCGATTTCCGGCGGCGTGCCGACCTGCTGGGCGATCTGCGGGAACTCGTCGACGGTCAATGTTGCGCCATCGCACAGCACGACGGCGCGGAAGATCGCGTTTTCGAGCTGGCGGATATTGCCCGGCCAGTCATAGGCCTGCAGCATGGCGACGGCGGACGGCGAGATCGCCGTGATCTGGCGCTTGCCCTCTTCGGCGGCAAAGCGGGTGATGAAGTGGCGCGCCAGCTCGGGGATGTCCTCGCGGCGGTCGCGCAGCGGCGGAATCCAGACTGGAAAGACGTTGAGACGATAATAGAGGTCCTCGCGGAAGCTGCCTTCCTTGACCAGATCGATGAGCCGGCGGTTGGTCGCGGAGATCAGCCGGAAATCGGTGCGAACCGGCTTGCGGGCGCCGACCGGATCGATCTCGCCCTCCTGCAGGGCGCGCAGCAACTTGACCTGGATGTCGGCCGGCAGTTCGCCGACCTCGTCGAGGAACAGGGTGCCGCCATGGGCCTCCTGGAACTTGCCGACATGTTTGTCGACGGCGCCGGTGAAGGCACCCTTTTCATGGCCGAACAGGATCGACTCGACCAGATTGTCGGGGATGGCGCCGCAATTGACGGTGACGAAGGGTTTGGCGCGGCGTTCGCCGCTGCCCTGGATGGCGCGGGCGACGAGTTCCTTGCCGACGCCGGATTCGCCTTCGATCAGGATCGGGATTGCGGATGCCGCCGCGCGCTCGCCGAGCCGGATCACCCGGTCCATCACCGGGCTCGAGGTGACGATATCGGCAAAGGTCAGCGTGCCGCTTGCAAAGCGGCGGATGCGGGTGATCTCGCCCTCGAGCGAATTCACCTTCATGGCGTTGCGGATCGAGACTTCGAGACGTTCCGGCGACACCGGCTTGACGGCGAAGTCATAGGCGCCGGCGCGCATCGCCGAAATCACCGTGTCGATGCCGCCCTGCGAGGTCTGGACGATGACCGGAATGCGGATCTCGGCTTCGCGCATGCGCGTCAGCACACCCATGCCGTCGAGGTCGGGCATGACAAGGTCGAGCACGACGACGGCGATGTCGGCGGCGTCGGGGCCCATCAAGACATCGAGCGCGGGTTCGCCTCCGTCGACGCTCAGCGGCGAGAACCCGGCCTTGCTGACGGCTTCCTCAAGCAACCGGCGCTGGATCGGATCGTCGTCGACGATGAGTATGCGTTTGGCCATAAGCGGCGAACCCCTCGTGTCGCCGTCAGGTCTTCAGCCCGGGCGAACCGTCCCATTTTCGGCCATTCTCTTCGTTTCCGGTTAACAAACCGCTGCCCGGCGAACGGTTTGGCGCGGCAGGGCATTGATCGCCGGGCACAGAGGTCGATATCACTAGGAACAAGGGCGAAGACTGACGATGCCGGCGCGTAACGCGCTTGGGCCACAGGGAATGATGCGATGAGTGTGATGAACCGCTGGATCAACGAGACGCGGATGGCAGCCGGAGCGCAGTCGGCTGTGGCGACCGATCTCGGCGCACTTCCCGAATGGGATCTGGCCGACCTCTACCCGGCGCCGGACAGCGACGCGGTCAAGGCGGATCTCGCGGCGATGCTTGACGGCGCGCAGGCGTTCGAGGAAGCGCACAAGGGTACGCTTGCCGGTGCGCTCGAAGAGGCCGATGGCGGCGCGAAGCTTGCCGCTATGATCCGCGACTACGAGGCACTGCAGGAACGCATGGGCCGGCTGATGTCGTTTGCCGGGCTGCTCTATGCCGGCAACACCACCGATCCGCAGCGCGCGAAGTTCTATGGCGACGTGCAGGAGAAGGTGACGACGGCGAGCGCGCATCTCTTGTTCTTCGAGCTGGAACTGAACCGTATCGAGGAAGCGACGCTGCAGGCGGCGATGGCCGATGAGGGCCTCGCTCATTACCGGCCCTGGCTCGACGATCTGCGCGCCGAAAAGCCCTATCAGCTCGAGGATCGCGTCGAGCAGCTGTTCCACGAAAAGAGCGTGACCAGCACGGGCGCCTGGAACCGGCTGTTCGATGAGACGGCGGCGGGGCTGACCTTCGATGTCGACGGCGAAAAGCTCGGCCTTGAGGCAACGCGCAACCTGATGCAGGACGCCAGCGAGGAAAAGCGCAAGTCGGCGGCGGATGCACTCGCGACCACCTATCGCGAGAACATGCGCATCAACACGCTGGTGCTCAACACCATCGCCAAGGATCTGGAAATCTCCAATCGCTGGCGCGGCTTCACCGATGTTGCCGGCGGGCGGCATCTGGCCAACCGGGTCGAGCCGGAAGTGGTCGACGCGCTGGTGAGTGCGGTGCGCGACGCCTTCCCGCGGCTGTCGCACCGCTACTACGCGATGAAGTCGAAGTGGCTCGGCAAGCCGGTGCTGGAACACTGGGATCGTAATGCACCGCTGCCCGGCGGCGACAACCGGATGTATCGCTGGGACGAGGCGCGTGACGTGGTGCTCGACGCCTATTCGCGCTTCTCGCCGCAGATGGCCGATATCGGCCGCAAGTTCTTCGATGCCGCCTGGATCGACGCGCCGGTGCGCACCGGCAAGGCGCCGGGTGCGTTTGCCCATCCGACCGTGCCGAGCGCGCATCCCTACCTGCTGCTCAACTATCTGGGCCGCACGCGGGACGTCATGACGCTGGCGCATGAACTCGGCCATGGCGTGCATCAGGTGCTGGCCGGCGCGCAGGGGCCGCTGATGGCCTCGACGCCGCTGACGCTGGCAGAGACCGCGAGCGTGTTCGGCGAGATGCTGACCTTCCGCGCGCTGCTCGCCGAGACCAAATCGGTTGCCGCGCGAAAGGCGATGCTCGCCTCCAAGGTCGAGGACATGATCAACACCGCGATCCGACAGATCGCGTTCTACAGCTTCGAGCGCAAGTTCCATCTGGAGCGCCGCGAGGGCGAACTGACCTCGGAACGGATCTGCGAGATCTGGATGGAGGTGCAGGGTGAGAGCCTCGGCCCGGCGATCCGGCTCGGCGAGGGCTACGAGACCTTCTGGTGCTTCATCCCGCACTTCGTCCATGTGCCGTTCTATGTCTACGCTTATGCCTTCGGCGACTGCCTGGTGAACTCGCTCTACGCCGTCTACGAGGGCGCCGAGGAAGGCTTCCAGGACAAGTATTTCGACATGCTGAAGGCCGGCGGCACCAAGCATCACAGCGAGCTGCTTGCGCCGTTCGGGCTCGACGCCTCCGACCCCGGCTTCTGGGCCAAGGGGCTGTCGGTGATCGAAGGACTGATCGACGAGCTGGAAGCAATCGACAAGGCTGGCTGAGGCCGCATCAAGGGAACGCGCGGCCGCCTTCGGCTTTCTTGAGCGTTTGCGCGACGCGGCGGGCGAGCGCACGCACGTCCTTGTCCGGCGAGCGGCAGAGCAGCACCACGGCGCTTTCCGGCAGTGGTGGGAAGCCGTCCTCGGGGCCGAGGATGCGCAGGCCCGGTGTGACGTTGCGCCGGCCGATTGCCGCAATGCCGAGGCCGCACGCCACCGCATTGTGAACCACCTGCAGGCCGTTGCCGGAAAATGCCTCGACCCAGGGCATTCCCGCGCCATCCAATGCGGCGATCGCCGCCTGGCGGATCTGGCAGGGCTTGGGCAGGGCGATCAGCGGAACGGGCCCGCCGGCGGGCAGGGGCGCGCTGGCGCTCGCCGCCCAGACCATCGGATCGCGGAACAGCACCTCTTCTTCCGGCCGTGGCTGGTTCGATCGCAGCACCGCGATGTCGAGCGCCCCGTCGTCGTAGAGCCGGCGCAGATCGGCGGTGAGACCAAGCGTGAGCGAGGCCGCTATGCCGCTTGTGCCGGCCGCGTCGCCTGCTTGCGACAGCATGGCGAGCACCTGCGGCAGGTGGATGCCGGTCGCATGTTCACTCAGGCCAACGGAGATACGGCGCGGCGCGGGTTGTTCGCGGGTTGCGGCGATCATGCCGTCGTGCAGCGCCAGCAGGTCGCGCACCTGCGGCAGCATCGTCTGGCCTAAGGCGGTCAGTTCGATGCGGCGCGGCGAGCGGGCGAGCACCGGGCGTCCGAGCCGCTCTTCCAGCTTGCGGATACGAATGCTGATGCCGGACTGGGTCGCGTCCAGCGCATCGGCGGCGGCGGTAAAGCTGCCGAGGTCGGCGATGGCGGCGAAGGCGCGCAGGAGGTCGATGTCGAGCGACTGCATGATCATTTCGAATAGTAATCTCTGATATATTCATCATAACATTTATTCATGAATAGGGAAGCCGCATGATCCCTCCATCGGCCGCCCGGACTTCCGGTTCGGGACGGCGCCCCCAAATCGCTGGAGAAAGACATGCCGATCCTGAACCTCACAATTGCGCTCGCTCCCGGAGTTTCCCTCGACCGCCGCCGGCTGGCGACCGGTCTCACCGGCCTTGGCGCCGATCTGCTCGGCAAGCGGCCGGAGGCGACCGCCGTCGTGATCAACGCGGTGGAGCCGCAGGATTTCTTCGTTGCCGCGCGCCCAGTCGGCGAGACGGCGCTGACCGCGTTCAGCCTTGATATCCGGGTCACCGAGGGGACCAACACGGCGGGAGAGATGGCGGATTTCATCGCTGCCGCGTTCCGTTTCCTGGAAGAAGAGACCGGTCCGATCGAGCCGGTAAGCTATGTCAGCGTGGTGCAGGTCCCGGCGGTGGCCTGGGGCTATGGCGGGTACTCGCAGGCGGAGCGGGCGAAGATGAAGGCAACTGGCGCGCCGCTGTCTCGTCGTAGCGCGGTCGCCCTTTGAGCCGGTGGGCGCGGCGGCCGGTGCCGATGCGCCTGTTCGCCACGAGAATCCGCTTGCCGAGGCGGAAAAACCGGCTAAAGAAAACGAAACGGGCGCGCGGCGTGTGAAAAACGCCGCCTGCTGCCCGAGCTGTTTTCGTACAATCTGGTGGCCGGCTTTCCGCAAAGGGCGCACATGCCTTGCCGTGGCGGATCCGGTGGGAGGTGCCGATGGATATTGGCGCGCTGGAATCCGGTGTTTCCGGGCCTTTCGTGCTGGCCGTTCCCGGAGTTTTCTCGGCTGAGGAATGCTCGCGTATCGAAGCGCTTGGGCGTCCAGAGCTGACCGATGATGGCGGGCTCGTCGGTGGCGTCGTCCACCACAACATTCGCCGTGCCGATATCGCCTGGCTCGATGATCGCGGCAGCGGGCGCTGGGTGATGGACCGTGTCGTCGATACGGTCGCCTCGGCCAACCGGCGGCACTTCCATTTCGACCTGACGGAATTCGGCGAACGGCTGCAGGTCGCGCATTATTCCGCCGAGGTCACGGGCCATTACGACTGGCACAGCGACATCGGCGACGGCCAACTCGCCGCGCGCCGCAAGCTGACCATGGTCGTGCAGCTCTCCGATCCGGATGCTTACGAGGGCGGGGCGCTGGAACTGAACGCGTCCGGCCGCGCGGTGGCCGCACCGCGGCGTCAGGGCGATGCGGTGCTTTTTGCCAGTTTCGTACCGCACCGGGTGGCGCCGGTAACGTATGGCCGCCGCGCCTCGCTGTCGGTGTGGATCCACGGACCGGCGTTCCGCTGAGCGGCGTAACCGTTCGTTCACGCTATCGCCGGCGATCCTTGTATCGTCATCGCTTTGCGATATCTGATCTGGATATCTGTTTCGCAAACGAGATCGGCGCATCCATGGATCGCGAAAAGAACCGCCTGACCGGCCGCGTGCGGCGTTATGCCAAGGTCGGCACCAATGTCGGTGGGCTGGCGGCGAAGATCGCCGGCGCGCGGCTGTTCGGCGACACCGACCACGGCCGCAATGCTACGGAACTTGCCACCGTGCTCGGCGGGCTGAAGGGCCCGCTGATGAAGGTGGTGCAGTTGCTCGCCACCATCCCCGATGCCGTGCCGCCGGAATATGCGGTCGAGTTCGCCAAGCTGCAGGCCAATGCGCCGCCGATGGGCTGGGCCTTCGTCAAGCGGCGCATGCAGGCCGAACTCGGGCCGGACTGGCAGACGAAATTCGCCTCCTTCGAGCATCATCCGGCGGCTGCCGCCTCGCTCGGCCAGGTGCACAAGGCGGTGTCGCTCGACCGGCGGGCGCTGGCGGTAAAGCTGCAATACCCCGAGATGGCCTCGGCGGTGGAAGCCGATCTCAACCAGCTCGGCATCGTCTTTTCACTGCACCGGCGCATGCGCCCGGCGATCGACACCAGCGAGATCGCCAAGGAGATCGGCGCGCGGGTGCGCGAAGAACTCGACTATCGCCGCGAGGCCAAGCACACCGCGCTCTATGGCGCGCTGTTCGCCGACGAGCCGCGCATCCGCGTGCCTGTGATCGAGGATGACCTCTCGACCGGGCGGCTTCTCACCATGAACTGGCTGACCGGCCAGCCGCTGCTCGACTATGCGGACCATTCGCTCGAAGAGCGCAACGCCATCGCGCAGGCGATGTTCCGCGCCTGGTGGTATCCGTTCAGCCATTACGGCGTGATCCATGGCGACCCGCATCTCGGCAATTACACGGTGTTCGAGGAGGACGGCGCGCCGGCGGGCATCAATTTGCTCGATTATGGCTGCATCCGCGTTTTCCCGCCGAGCTTCGTCGCCGGCGTCGTCGATCTTTACCGCGGGCTCCTGGAAGACGATCGCGAGCGCATCGTCTCGGCCTATGAGCGCTGGGGCTTCACGGGCCTGACCAACGAGTTGATCGATATCCTGAACATCTGGGCGCGGTTCATCTACGGTCCGCTGCTCGATGACCGCACGCGCAGCATCGCCGACGGGATCAGTCCGGCGGCGTATGGCCGCAAGGAGGCGTTCCGGGTGCATCAGGCGCTGAAGGAGCAGGGCCCGGTGACCGTGCCGCAGGAATTCGTGTTCATGGACCGCGCCGCGATCGGCCTTGGCGGCGTCTTCCTGCATCTCAATGCGGAGCTGAACTTCTACCGGATGTTCAACGAGCAGATCGCCGACTTCGATATCGGCGCGGTGGCCGAACGGCAGAAGGCGGCGCTCACGGCTGCCGGCCTCGACGACGAGATAATTTAGGTCTATCGCTCGTTTTTTCGCTCGCGGAACTTTTGCTTTGCTCAACGCCTCAAGCGGGTGTCGCTCAGGCTGAACACGCGGTAGCGCTCCTTGAATCGACGTTAAAACCCGCCCGCTCGCGGGGCGGTTGTCGACGATTTTTCCCGTCGTCTCGTAAATTGGTCGCTGTTGGCGCGAAATCGCCCATCTGCGCGTTGCTGCAGCGCCGTGCTCTGTTATAAAGGCGTCGGTCCACCAACTGCAGAAGGGGAGGAATGCAGCTGATGATCGACACCGCAAATAACCCAATGGATTATGCCGAACACGAACGGACTTACGATCGCTTCATCGCGCTCATCAAACTGTCCGTCGTGGCGCTGTTGAATATTGTCCTTACGCTCGTTCTCGTCGGGTTCGGCGGAAGCATGGGCGGGACGCTGGCGTCCCTGCTTCTGATTGCCACGATCGTGGCTGCCGCAATCGGACTTCCCTTCGGGCACAAGGGCTGGATTCCCTCCGCCTTCGTTTTCGCGCTCGGCGTGGTCCTCATCATTCTCACCGTCGCCTAACACGGATATGCCATGAAAATCGCCATCCCGACGGAAAGCGATCCGATCGAAGCCCGTGTCGCGGCCACGCCCGACACGGTGAAACGTTTTATTGCGCTGGGAGGGGACGTCGTCGTCCAGTCCGGCGCGGGCGCGGGTTCGCGCATTCCCGATGCGGAGTACACCGCAGCGGGTGCGACCCTTGCCAAAACGCTCAAGGAAACGCTTGCCGACGCCGACATCGTCTTGAAGGTTCGCCGGCCGAACGCCGATGAACTCGCTGCCTGCAACAAGGGTGCCCTGGTCGTCGCGACCATGGATCCCTATGGCAACGAGGATGCCGTCAAAGCGATGGCGGAAGCGGGTGTCACGGCGGTTGCCATGGAGTTCATGCCGCGCATCACCCGCGCGCAGGTCATGGACGTGCTGTCCAGTCAGGCCAACCTTGCCGGCTATCAGGCCGTCATCGACGCAGCCTCGGTCTTCGACCGCGCGCTGCCGATGATGATGACCGCCGCCGGCACGGTTCCCGCCGCCCGCGTGTTCGTGATGGGTGCCGGCGTTGCCGGCCTGCAGGCGATCGCCACGGCCCGCCGCCTCGGGGCGGCGGTGTCGGCGACCGACGTGCGTCCGGCTGCCAAGGAACAGGTCGAATCGCTCGGCGCGAAGTTCGTCGCCGTCGAGGACGAGGAGTTCAAGCAGGCCGAGACCGCTGGCGGCTACGCCAAGGAAATGTCGGACGAGTACAAGAAGAAGCAGGCCGAGCTCGTCGCCGATCACATCTCCAAGCAGGACATCGTGATCACCACCGCGTTGATCCCGGGCCGGCCGGCGCCGCGCCTCGTCTCCAAGGAGATGCTGGAGAGCATGAAGCCGGGCTCCGTGCTGGTCGATCTCGCGGTCGAGCGCGGCGGCAACGTCGAGGGCGCCAAGCCGGGTGAAGTCGCCGAAGTGGGCGACATCAAGATCGTCGGCTACCTCAACGTCGCTGGCCGGATCGCGGCCACCGCGTCGCTGCTCTACGCCAAGAACCTCTTCGCATTCGTCGAAACGCTGATCGACAAGGACGCCAAGGCCCTTGCGATCGACTGGGACGACGATCTCGTCAAGGCGACCGTCCTGACCAAGGACGGCGCCGTCGTTCATCCTGCCTTCGCGGAAGGAGGGGAGTAATCATGGCCAATCTTTCTGCCACAGAGGCGCTTGAGCGCGCCCGCGAGGCTGCGGAGGCGGCACGCGAGGCCGCCATGCAGGCCAACGAAGCGGCGATGGCCGCGCAGGGCTATGTCGACCAGATGGGCGACGTGGCCGGCGCGGCGGCACATGCCGCAACTGGTGGGGCGATCGATCCGTTCGTCTTCCGCCTGTCGATTTTCGTGCTGGCGATCTTCGTCGGCTACTACGTCGTGTGGTCGGTGACGCCGGCGCTGCACACGCCGCTGATGTCGGTCACCAACGCGATTTCGTCGGTGATCGTGGTCGGCGCGCTGCTCGCGGTCGGTGTCGACCTCGTTGCCGGTGACGGCGCGCTCTGGGCGCGTATCCTCGGCTTCCTGGGCCTGATCCTCGCCAGTGTGAATATCTTCGGCGGGTTCCTCGTCACCCAGCGCATGCTGGCCATGTACAAGAAGAAAAGCTGAGGAGTCTGAACGATGTCAGCAAGCATCACGGCGCTCCTCTACCTGGTATCGGGCGTTCTTTTCATCATGGCGTTGCGCGGGCTGTCGAGCCCGGTGACGTCGCGCAAGGGTAACTACCTTGGCATGGCAGGTATGACGATCGCGATCGTCACGACCCTGTTCAACACGCATCCCTCGATCGGAGCCTGGGCGCTGATCGTTGGCGGTCTCGCCATCGGTGGTGGTGCCGGCGCGGTGATCGCGCGGCGTATCCCGATGACGGCGATGCCGCAGCTCGTTGCCGCCTTCCACAGCCTCGTCGGTCTTGCCGCGGTGCTGGTGGCGGCTGCCGCGCTCAATGCGCCGGAAGCCTTCGGTATTGGTGCCCCGGGCGCCATTCACGGTGCGAGCCTGGTCGAAATGTCGCTTGGCGTTGCCATCGGCGCGATTACCTTTACCGGTTCGGTCATCGCCTTCCTGAAGCTTGACGGCCGCATGAGCGGCGCGCCGATCATGTTGCCAGCGCGGCATGTGATCAACGCCTCGGTGGCGATTGCCATCGTGCTTCTGATCGTCGCCTTCGTGAACACCGAGAGCCAGTTCCTGTTCTGGCTGATCACGCTCCTGTCGTTCCTGATCGGCGTTCTCATCATTATCCCGATCGGCGGCGCCGACATGCCGGTCGTGGTGTCGATGCTGAACTCCTATTCGGGTTGGGCGGCGGCCGGTATCGGCTTCACGCTCGGCAACACGGCTCTGATCATCACCGGCGCGCTGGTCGGCTCGTCGGGCGCGATCCTGTCCTACATCATGTGTAAGGGCATGAACCGCTCGTTCATCTCGGTGATCCTCGGCGGTTTCGGCGGCGAGTCCGCCGGTCCGGGCGCCGACATGGGCGATCGGGTGGTCAAGCGCGGTTCGGCCGAGGACGCGGCCTATCTGATGAAGAACTCGTCGAAGGTCATCATCGTGCCGGGTTATGGCATGGCGGTCGCCCAGGCGCAGCACGCGCTGCGCGAAATGGCCGACGAGCTGAAAAAGGCCGGCGTCGAGGTCAAATACGCCATCCATCCGGTGGCGGGCCGTATGCCGGGCCACATGAACGTGCTGCTCGCCGAAGCCAACGTGCCGTATGACGAGGTCTTCGAACTCGAGGACATCAACTCGGAATTCGCACAGGCCGACGTTGCCTATGTCATCGGCGCCAACGACGTCACCAACCCGGCGGCGGAAGACGATCCGTCCTCGCCGATCTACGGCATGCCGGTTCTGCAGGTCTGGAAGGCCGGTACGGTGATGTTCAACAAGCGCTCGCTGGCGTCCGGTTATGCCGGCATCGACAACCCGCTGTTCTATCGTGACAACACGATGATGCTGCTGGGCGATGCCAAGAAGATGACCGAGCAGATCGTCAAGGCGATGTGATCGGCGGGGCAATGGCCTCGTGATACGCTGATTGAAGCGGCCCGGGACCTGTATCGGTTCCGGGCCGTTTTCGTTGAGGGGAGGGAACGATGATGAGATCTGCTGTTGTTGCTCTGTTTGCCGGCATTCTGGCGCTGGCGATGCCGGCTGGGGCGTTCGCGCAGGAGGGCATTGCGATAGTCGTCGCGCCGGAAATGTCCGCCGGTGTCTGCCGGGCCGGTAATCCGGAGGCGGGCTTTGCCTGCGCGCGCGAGAAATGCGCCGCCGAGCCGGGCGTCGAGGCCGGCGACTGCCTGCGGGTACGTTGGTGCTATCCGGCGGGCTGGGCGGCCGACATCTTCATGCAGCACAAGGAAGGGCTACACTGGCACGACTATCTGTGTGGCTGGTCTGGCGCGAAACAGCTACGCGCTGCGGTCAAGGCCGCATGCGACAACGAATATCTGAGAGAGTGCTCGGTGGTTCAGGCCTGGGACGCCGACGGTAAGACGGTGGACCTCAGTACCGAGTGAGAATTGTCCGGACGGGCCCGGCGTCAGTTGCGCACCAGGCCGCCGCCGCCGACGCGTCCGATGCCGGCGCGTGCAAGGCTGTTCGAGGGGTCGATCTGAAGGGCGCGGCTGTAGGCGCCGGCCGCCTTGCCGCCTTCGCCGCTCTGCTCGAGCGCAAGACCGCGTCCGGCCCAGGCGTTGGCGTTCGACTTGTCGTGGTCGATGGCCCAGTTGAAATCTTCGAGCGCGGCCTTGATGTCGTTGAGGGCAAGGCGTGACATGCCACGGCCGGCATAGGGTTCCGGCTCGTTCGGATTGAGCGCGATCGCGGTTGAGAAGTCCTCGATGGCCTTCTGGTGCTGGCCCTGCGCCTGCCAGATCAGACCGCGATTGTGATAGGCGCGGGTGTCGGACGGGTTGAGGCGGATCGCCTGATCGAAGTCGGCTGTCGCAAGCGCCACCTGACCGCTCTGGCGATAGAGATTGCCGCGCGCGGTGTAGGCGGCGGCGTAGGTCGGATCGATGGCGATGGCGCGATTGTAGTCGGCGAGCGCATCGTTGTTGCGGCCCATGCGGCGCAGCACGAGGGCGCGGTTGGCATAGGCGCGATGGAAGTTCGGGTCGAGCCGGACAGCCTGGCTGAAGTCCTGCAGTGCTTCCTGGAACTTGCCGGCGCGGCCATAGGCGGTGCCGCGGATGTTGTAGCCGTTCGGGTCGCTCGGATTGTTCTGGATGACCTCGGAGAGTGAGGCGATGTTTTCCGGCGAGCCGGAATAGGGGTCGGCGGTGAAGCTCGGTCCGATACCGCTGTCGGTGCTCTGGCAGGCGGCAAGAAGGCTCGCAAGCGCTGCTCCACACAGCAGGTTGCGGAACGAAGGCCGGCGGGAATGACGGAAAACGAGATACGGCATAACGGTCTTTCCCCGAAGCCCGTCCCGCATCACGCGGTGCGGCTTCGCCCAGTGCTGTAAACGTGCATGATCGCGAAAGGTCGGCTCAAAGGTGCCGCTGCGAGCCAAGCGTATCGCTCTGATTTAGCATAGGTAAGCAAACCCAGACAACCAGCGCATCCGCGCCGGCTTCGTCGAGCGTTCACCGCAATCAAACGGTTAGCACCCTTCGATCGGCCTGCCGAAAACACACCAAAAGCCCGTTCGGGACCCGAACGGGCTTCGTCTTTTCTGTCGCTGCTTGCAGCCGTGCGCCCCTCCGAGGGGCCGGATGGTGGTTTTCACACGCAGCCATCCGGGGCAGGCAATGCCGATTAGCGCTTGGCGCGCTTGGTCAGCAGGCCTTCGCGCTGGGCACGCTTGCGGGCAATCTTACGCGCGCGACGAATGGCTTCTGCCTTCTCGCGGGCCTTCTTCTCGGAAGGCTTCTCGTAATGATTGCGGAGCTTCATCTCCCGGAAGATGCCTTCACGCTGCATCTTCTTCTTCAGCGCCTTGAGCGCCTGGTCGACGTTGTTGTCGCGAACGAGTACTTGCACGCGTCCATCCCGTGTTTGCGTAACGTTGATATCAGGTGAGGCTATCCCGAAGCGGGACAAAATCCTCGGCGCCGCTTCCGCGTCGCTCGACATGTGTGGGGCGTGTAGCAGAATCACCGGGCCGTGTCCACAGCTACAACGCGGATCCCGTTAAATTTCCTCGGGATTGCGGTGCGATTTATTGTTCGGGGCTCAGGCCGGGCTGCCGCGCCGCTGCAACCGGTTGACGTGTCCCATTTTCCGGCCCGGGCGGGTCTCCGTCTTGCCATAGAGATGAATGTGGGCGTCGACTTCGGCCAGCAGTGCGGGCCAGCGGTCGGCATCGTCGCCGATGAGGTTTTCCATCTCGACGTCGGCCAAGCGATCGGTGTTGCCGAGCGGCCAGCCGGCAACCGCGCGGGCATGCTGTTCGAACTGCGAGACGAGGCAGGCGTCCTCGGTCCAGTGGCCGGAATTGTGCACCCGCGGTGCCATTTCGTTGGCGATCAGGCGTTCGCCGTTGTTGTCGCTGACGAGGAACAGTTCGACCGCCAGCATGCCGACATGATAGAGGGCGTCGGCGGCCTTGCGTCCGATCTCGCGTGCGGCTTCCGCCGTCGCCTCGGCAATCGGCGCCGGTACAGTGGTAAATTTCAGGATGTGGTTCTCGTGTCGGTTCAGCGCGATGTCGTAGACCGCCATTTCGCCGTCCGTGCTGCGTGCGACCAGCACCGAGCATTCCTCGGAGAAGGGGACGAAGCCTTCGAGGATGGCCGGTGCCTTGCCGATCGTGTCCCAGGCGTTTGCCGCGTCGGCTTTGTCGCGGATCATCGCCTGCCCCTTGCCGTCATAGCCGAAGCGGCGGGTCTTCAGCACGGACGGGGTGCCGAGCGTGTCGAGCGCGGCAACAAGGTCCTCGAGGCTGTCGACGGCGCGATAGGGGGCGGTCTCGATGCCGATGCCGGTCAGGAAGTCCTTTTCGGCCAGTCGGTCCTGGCAGATTGCCAGCGAGCGCGGGCCGGGGCGGACGGGAACGCGAGCCTGAAGGAAAGCCGCGGTCGCTTCCGGCACGTTTTCGAATTCGTAGGTCACGATTTCGACGCTCTCGGCGAAGCGGGCAAGGGCCGCCTCGTCCTCATAGGCGGCACAGGTCGAGAGCGAGGTGACGTCGAAGGCCGGCGAGTGGGGGTCCGGGCAGAAGATGTGGCTCTTCAGCCCGAGGCGTGCCGCTGCGAGCGCGATCATGCGGCCGAGCTGACCGCCGCCGAGTATGCCGATGACGGCGCCGGGCTTGAGGGCGGTTTCAGCGGCCATGTGTCTTTCCTCAGGCTTCGTCGACGGGAATGTCCGCGACCGAGGCGGTCTGCGCCGCGCGCCAGGCGTCGAGGCGTTCGGCGAGCGCGTCGTCACTGAGCGCCAGAACGCTGGCCGCCAGAAGGGCCGCGTTGACGGCGCCGGAGCGGCCGATCGCCAGCGTTCCGACCGGTACGCCGGCCGGCATCTGGACGATCGAGTAAAGGCTGTCGATGCCCTTCATGGTCTTCGACTCGATGGGCACGCCGAACACCGGCAGCCGCGTCATGGAGGCGGCCATCCCGGGCAGGTGTGCTGCTCCGCCGGCGCCGGCGATGACGACTTTGACGCCGCGGTCGGCCGCGGTGGTGGCGAAATCGTAGAGGCGTTGCGGGGTGCGATGGGCGGAGACGATGCGCGCTTCGTAGGCGATGCCGAGCGCATCGAGGGTTTCCGCCGCGTTGCGCATGGTCGGCCAGTCGGACTGGCTACCCATGATGATTGCCACCGGTGCCGCTTTTTCGCTCGTCATTGTTTCCCCCGAAGCGCCAAGAAAGGCGTTCGTTTATCGGAAGGTGGCCGGTTCTGGCAAGCCGCAAGCCGGCGTTTCGGCCAAAATGCGCCGGATTCAGGCGATGATATCGGGAAGAAGCTGGTCCTCGACCGCCGAGATGCGGTCCTTGATCGACAGCTTCCGCTTTTTCAGGCGCTGGATCTGCAGATTTTCGCCACGGCCAGTCTCGATCAGCGCGCGGATGGAATCATCGAGGTCGCGGTGTTCCTCGCGCAATTGCGCCAGCTCGTACCGCAGAGCGTTCTCGGGGTTGTCATTCATTCAGGCATCCACACGACATACTGGAGCGATACCATTTGAGCATCTCTCGTGATCGCTTGATCACGCGATGCCGACCGGTCGGCAAGGTCTTTAGCCTAGCATATTTCGCAGCGCAGCGACGAGGGGCGCGAAAAAAAGCGACAAATTTTCACTTTGCCGTGGGGATTTGACTTTTGCCTTCGACAGCGCCGCTTCGCTGTGTCAAACTTCTTTCATTGAAGCCGAGGTAGAAGGGAGATTCACGCCCATGTCTCAAGAAGCAAATCTCGTCGAGCTTGAAGAACAACATCAGGCGCTGCAAAGAGAAATTGAAGAAGAGCTTTCCCACCCGGGTTATGACGACCTCCATTTGGCAGAGCTGAAGCGACGAAAGCTTGTACTCAAGGACGAGATTTTGAAGCTGAAAGGCGAATAACGCCGAGACATAACAGCAGTCGTTCGCGACAACGCTGGTTTGGTGGAAGCCGCAGTGGATATGCTGCGGCTTTTGCCGTTTCTGGGGCGATAAAACCTGTCATTCTTGCGCCGCAGCGGCCTCGAGTCGGCGACGCCGGCAAAGAAAAAGGCCGCGCCCGAAAGCGAGGCCTTTCTCATTGGCAAACCGGCGCAGAACGAGGTCAGATTTCCTTGGCCATTTCGCGCAGCTTGAACTTCTGGATCTTGCCGGTCGACGTCTTCGGCAGCTCGGTGAAGACGACATGGCGCGGGGCCTTGAAGTGGGCGAGGTTCCCACGGCAATGGGCGATGATGTCCTCTTTCGTCACGGTCTCGTTGCCGGGCTTCAGTTCGACGAAGGCGCACGGGGTCTCGCCCCATTTGTCGTCGGGCTTGGCAACGACGGCGGCGGCCTGCACCGCCGGGTGCTTGTAGAGTGTGTCCTCGACCTCGATCGAGGAAATGTTCTCACCGCCGGAGATGATGATGTCCTTCGAGCGGTCCTTGAGCTGGATGTAGCCATCGGGGTGCAGCACGCCGAGGTCGCCGGAGTGGAACCAGCCGCCGGCAAAAGCTTCGGCGGTCGCCGTCGGATTCTTCAGATAGCCCTTCATGACGATATTGCCGCGGAACATCACCTCGCCGATGGTCTCGCCGTCGGCCGGCACGCGCTCCATGGTCTTCGAATTCATGACGGTGAGGTCTTCAAGCGCTGCGTAGCGGACACCCTGACGGGCCTTCTTGGCGGCGCGGGCGGCGGGATCGAGCGCGTCCCAGTCGCTCTTCCAGTCGTTGACGACGGCGGGGCCGTAAGTCTCGGTCAGGCCGTAGAGGTGGGTGACATTGAAGCCGGCCTCGCCCATTGCGGCGAGCACGGCTTCCGGCGGCGGGGCGGCGGCGGTGAAGAATTCGACCGTGTGGTCGAGTTCACGCTTGTCGTCGGCCGGCGCGTTGAGGATCGTCGCCATGACGATCGGGGCGCCGCAAAGATGGGTGACGCGGTGGTCGGCGAGCGCGTCCCAGATCGCCTTCGGGCGGACCCAGCGCAGGCAGACATGGGTGCCGGCAACGACCGAGATCGACCACGGGAAGCACCAGCCGTTGCAGTGGAACATCGGCAACGTCCACAGATAGACCGGGTGCTTGGCCATCGAGGCCGTCACCACATTGCCGACGGCGAGCAGCGAGGCGCCGCGGTGGTGGTAGACGACGCCCTTCGGATTGCCGGTGGTGCCGGAGGTGTAGTTGAGCGAAATGGCGTTCCACTCGTCTTCCGGCATGGCCCAGGCGAAGTCCGCGTCGCCCTCGGCCAGCAGGGCCTCGTAGTCGACGGAGCCGAGTTTCTCGCCGGTCTGCGGGAATTCGGGATCGTCATAATCGATGACGAGCGGCTTCTCGCCCTTCATCAGCTTCAGCGCGTCCTTCACCGTGGCGGCGAATTCGCGGTCGGTGATCAGCACCTTGGTTTCGGCATGTTCGAGCGAGAAGGCGATGATCTGCGCATCGAGCCTTGTGTTGAGCGTGTTCAGCACCGCGCCGCACATCGGCACGCCGTAATGGGCTTCGAGCATCGGCGGGGTATTGGCGAGCATCACCGAGACGGTGTCGCCCTTCTTCAGGCCGCGCTTTGAAAGTGCCGAGCCGAGCTTGCGGGCGCGGGCATAGAAGTCGCGGTAGGTGGTCGTCTGATTGCCATGGATGATCGCGACATGATCGGGGAACACGGTCGCCGAGCGGGCGAGGAAGGTCAGCGGCGTCAGCGGCTGATGGTTGGCCTCGTTCTTGTCGAGGTCGACTTCGTAGAAATTGGAATTGGCGGACACGGGTGTTTCCTCGCAGCGAATGGATTTTCGTTGCCGAGACTAAAACCCAAGCCGCGTCCGACTGCAATCGGACTGTTGGGGAACGCCGGCGCGGAGACCGGGATTTATGCCGGCTTCGATGTTTCGGGGGTTTCCGGTTGCCCCTCGGGCGGTGTGCCGATGGCCTTTTCGGCAAGCCTGAGGAAGGTCGCGCGCTCGGTGTCGTCGAGGCCGGTGAGGATATCCTCCTGCAACGCGACGACGACCGGCAGGATTTCCTCGAACGCGGCAAGGCCCTTCTTCGTCGGACGCACCTCGCGGGCGCGGCGGTCGCGCTTGCAGACGCGGCGCTCGACGAAGCCTTTCTGCTCCAGGCGGTCGATGACGCCGCCGATGGTTGCGCGGTCGTAGGCGATGGCGGCTGCGATGCCGGCCTGATCGATGCCGGGCCGGGCGATGACCGCGTCCATGGCGGCGAACTGGACCGGCGTCAGGTCGAATCCGACGTCCGCCATGCGCTTTGAAAAGACGTGCGTCGAGAGCTGATGCAGCCGCCGGATCACATGGCCCGCCATGCCGTATGCTTTCATCGTCAGCCCTCCATGCCGTTCGCACGCCTCGAAAAGCGGCATCTTTACAGTATGTTCCGTGATTTAATTTGTACACATATTTTTTTCGTTGACGAAAACTAATATGTACAAATATTATTTCCTCGATCAGAACAGGCGGTGCCGATTGGACGCGCGACACGGGTCGGCCGCAGGCGAGGGAGAAATGACCATGCAGTATTATGTGGACGGTTTCCGCGGGGGCGATCCCGACGTCAAGAATGCGGCGCCGAACCGCCGTGACCGCAGCGATTGCGCGCCGATGCCGGAAAAGGTCGACGTGCTGATCGCCGGCACCGGTCCCGCCGGCCTCTGTCTTGCCGCGCAGCTCGCCCAGTTCCCGGAAATCGACACGATGATCGTTGAGAGCAGCCCGCGCAACATCGTCAAGGGCAAGGCCGACGGCATCAACACGCGCACCATGGAGATGTTCCAGGCGTTCGGTTTCGCCGACAAGGTCAAGCGCGAGAGCTACTGGGTCAACCAGACGACGTTCTGGACGCCGGATCCGGCGAACCCGGCGCATATCAAGCGCATCGGCCGGGTGCAGGACGTTGCAGACGATTCCTCCGAGATGCCGCATATCCTGATCAACCAGGCGCGGCTGCATGCACTTTTCCTCGACGTGATGAAGGACGCGCCGGCGCGGATCGAGCCGGACTACAACTGGGCGGTCAAGGACCTCACCATCGACACGACGACCGACGACTACCCGGTCACGGTGACGCTGGAAGACACCGGCGTGAACTGGGGCGAGACGATTACCGTGCGGGCCAACTATGTGGTCGGCTGCGACGGCGCGCGTTCCACCGTGCGCAAGGCGATCGGCGGCGAGTTGCATGGCGACGCGGCGCATCAGGCCTGGGGCGTGATGGACATCCTCGCCAACACCGATTTCCCGGATGTGCGCCAGAAGTGCCTGATCACCTCAGCGAAGGAAGGCAACATCCTGATCCTGCCGCGCGAGGGCGGCTATCTGTTCCGCATGTATGTGGAGCTCGACAAGCTGAACGCCGACGAGCGCGTCGCCAACCGCAATTTCACCGCCGAGCACATGATCGCGGCGGCGAACCGGATCATGCAGCCCTACACGATCGACGTGAAGGAGATCGTCTGGTGGTCGATCTATGAAATCGGCCATCGCATGACCGACCGTTTCGACGATGTGCCGGCCGGCGAGCAGGCAACCCGCATGCCGCGCGTCTTCACCGCGGGCGACGCCTGCCACACCCACAGCCCGAAGGCCGGGCAGGGCATGAACGTCTCGATGCAGGACACCTTCAATCTCGGCTGGAAGCTGGCGCATGTGTTCCAGGGCCGCGCCGACGCGAGCCTCTTGCACAGCTATTCCGCCGAGCGCTGGGCGGAGGCCAAGCGCCTGGTCGACACCGACCACGAATGGGCGCGCATCATGTCCGCCCCTCCGGGCCAGTCCGAGCTCGACGGTTCGGACATGCCGCGCTTCCAGAAGCAGTTCATCGAGAATCTGGAATTCACCGGCGGGCTCGCGGTCAAATACAACGAATCCGCGCTGATCGCCGCGCCGACGCATCAGGCGCTGGCGAGCGGCGAGGAGATCGGCCGCCGCTTCCATTCCGCGCCGGTGGTGCGGGTGTCGGACGCCAAGCAGATGCAGCTCGGCCACGCGGCGGAGGCCGACGGGCGCTGGCGGATCTACGCCTTTGCCGGCAAGGCCGACAGCTCGGCGCCGGGTTCGGCGATCCACAAGCTCGCCGACTGGCTGGAGAACGATCCGGCTTCGCCGGTGGTGAAGTACACCAAGGAAGGTGAGAACATGGACGCGGTGATCGATCTGCGCGCGGTGTTCCAACAGACCTTCGACGAGCTCGCCTATGAGGACATGCCGGCGCTGTTGAAGCCGCTGAAAGGCAAGCTCGGCCTGCAGGACCACGAGAAGGTCTTCGCGGTCGACCACAAGGGCGTTGGCGACATCTTCGACATGCGCGGCATCGACCGCGACACGGGCTGCATGATCGTCGTGCGCCCCGACCAGTATATCGCGCAAATCCTGCCGCTCGACGGCTATGCAGACCTCGCCGCCTTCTTCGACGGGTTTTTGTTGGAGCAGAAGTAGAGCGTATTCCCGAACCGAAGGTCCGCGGGAGCGAACAGTGGGAACCGATTTTCGGATAAGAATACGCGTGAAAAGAAAAGCTGAGCGAACACGATCAGCGGATTGATGCGAGCGCCCGGGGGAAACTCCGGGCGCTTTGTTTTTTGTTTGTGGAGGGGGCGATGAAGTCTTGTTCAGGAAGAAAATGTCTTTTTGAAATTCTCAAATAAATTGTTAGAAAAATAGGCGCGTAAAACTTATTGCAAAATATTTCTTCTCAACTTCTTAGGCATTTTATTCCAATGAACTATAGCATGTGAATGCTGTCTCGTGCCTTGTCTAATAGTATTTTCTTTACGCGTCCGTCTATTGACTCATATACTCTATATTTGAAGGCAATAGCAGATTTTAGTTCGTCGCCAAGACGTCTATGCATTGCATAGGAACTCATGCTTTTTAATACAGAATTAATTGTTGCTCTGTCAGCGTCGTTAGATAGCAAGAAGGGGATTGTCCTGCATTCATCGTAATCATACGCGCGTCCGTTTCCAGAATTTGCGTTAAAGCTTGCAATACTAAATAATTTAATTCTTGGAATATTGTCTTTTTTGCTCTGATTTACGTAGTTCTTCGTTTTCTGATTGTATTTTACGATATTCCTGTCGCCATTTATTATAGTTATATTCGTTACACCGTTTCCGATTATTTCATGTGTTGAGCGCAGGGCAGGTTCGACTGCTTCGGTGAGGGCGGTTAGGTCCCCTGATGCCAACTTGCCTTTTGCCTCCAATTCTTCAATTTCTGGATCCGCCAAATGGCCAATCGTTCTGTTGATAATGCTTTCGATAAACTTAACGATAAAGTGAGAGGAGACGCCTCCAATAGTCCCTGCATATATTGCCAAAGCGGTTGGATCTGACGCAATCTCAAATACGGTTTCGTAGCTGCCCTTTCTCTGCGTCAATATATTGAGTTCGAATGCTTTTGGGTCAAAACTTCTGTGACGTATTTTCCCTTCTTCGAGATAGTTCGTTATCAATAATAGACTGCGGGAAATTCCGTAAAGACTCTTTGATGCCATATAGGCTGGCAACTTGTGTTCGTCGGCTTTGCCGCCCTCGAATTTTGCCACGAAAAGATCACGCGTCATTTTCTTTCAACATAGGTTGCAGAGTTTGCGCATATGCGTCGACTAGTTTTAATTGGCGTATTGCGGATGTAAAGGCCTAAATTGATGCGTTTTCAAGAGGCTATTTGTTGGCGGCTAAGAGCGTTCGAGGGCTTTGTAAGAGCGCAAACTTGTGACGGTAACAATGGTGGTTTGACCTTCACAGAGCGTTTGAAGCTTCGCCTCCTCACACCACGCCCTGCATGCCATCCCAGATCAGCTTCAGTGAGACGATGAAGACCGCGGCGTAGGTGATCCGGTAGAACGGGCCGGCGGGGACGCGGCGGACGAGCCAGACGCCGCTCAGCACGGCGACCGGCGCGAGCGGCAGGAGCATCAGAGAGAGGCCGAGGTTTTCGGTCGAGAACTGGCCGAGCGCGAAATACGGCACGAGTTTCACCGCGTTGACGGCGGCAAAGAACACCGTCGCGGTGCCGGCAAAGAGCACCGGCTCCAGTCTCAGCGGCAGCGTGTACATCTGATAGGGTGGGCCGCCGGCGTGGCTGACGAAGCTGGTGATGCCGGCGACGATGCCCCACACGGTGCCCTTTTTCGGGTTGTGGCCGGCGGGCGGGCGCTTCAGGCCGCCGCCGCGCACATAGTCGAGCGTGAAGAGCACGCCGACGGTGCCGACGATCAGCCGCACATGGGCGTCGGTGATGTAGGCCGCCGCCATCCAGGCAATGCCGATGCCGACGATCGCTGACGGGATCATCACCTTCAGCACGCGCGTGTCATAGGTGCGGCGATAGGCGATCAGCCCGACGATATCCATCGCGACCAGGATCGGCAGCAATATGCCTGCGGCCTTCAGGGGCGGCACGACGAGCGCCATCAGCGGCACGGCGAGAAGCGCGATCGAGCCGCCGAAGCCGCCCTTCGACAGGCCGACAAGGAAGACGGCGGGAACGGCGACGGCGAAGAAGGTTGGATCGGGGATCATCGGCTGGCGCCCGTTGCGGCTGTCATGCGCATTTGTGATCGCCTTTTCATCCGCTTGGCTTTGCCCGTTTCGCGTGGCTGAGTATGGTTGGTGATCGGGCGCGCGCGCGGCGAAGTCAAGCGCGATGAGGGCGGCGGCACGCGCTTGCGTCGGGCAGCCCCATGCGACGGCAGGCCGCTAAGGGCTTCCACTGATATCGCCGAAGGTCGACTTGCATTCCGCCGGTCGATGGAAAGACTCTGCGCTACGCGCAACAGGGGAGGCAACGCTGCGCACCGCGCAGACGGGAGGATCACTGAATGGCAAGCAAGTACAACGAGATCTATGAAGGCTGGAAAGCCCACCCGGAAGAGTTCTGGGCGAAGGCCGCGGCGGAAATCGACTGGTATAAGCCGTGGGACAAGGTGCTCGATGCGGACGCAGGCGCCTATGGCCGTTGGTTCGTCGGCGCCGAGTGCAACACCTGCTACAACTGCCTCGACCGTCACGTCGAGCGGGGCCGCCCGGGCCAGGCCGCGCTGATCTATGATTCTCCCATCACCGGCCGCAAGGCGAGCTACACCTACGCCGAACTGCTCGAGCGGGTTCAGGCGATGGCCGCCGTCATGCAGGACAAGGGCATCGAGAAGGGCGACCGCGTCATCATCTACATGCCGATGATCCCCGAAGCGGTCATGGCGATGCTCGCCTGCGCCCGCCTCGGCGCGGTGCATTCGGTGGTGTTCGGCGGCTTCGCGGCGAACGAGCTTGCGACCCGCATCGAGGACGCCAAGCCGAAGATGATCGTC
This sequence comes from Hyphomicrobiales bacterium, assembly GCA_002869065.1. NCBI lineage: Bacteria > Pseudomonadati > Pseudomonadota > Alphaproteobacteria > Hyphomicrobiales > Hyphomicrobiales bacterium. The sequence continues at coordinate 131,315 of PKTR01000007.1, read as the reverse complement.
TCGGCCTCCTGCGGCATCGAGCCGGGCCGCGTCATCCCCTACAAGCCGCTGCTCGACGGCGCCATCGAACTGAGCAGCCACAAGGTTGAGAGCTGCCTCATCCTGCAGCGCGAGGAAGTCACCGCCGACCTCATCGAGGGGCGCGATTTCGATCTCGGCGCGCTGACCGACGAGGCCGATGCGGCGGGCCGCGAGGTGCCGTGCGTGCCGGTCGCCGCAACGGATCCGCTGTACATTCTGTATACGTCGGGCACCACCGGTCAGCCGAAGGGCGTCGTGCGCGACAATGGCGGTCACATGGTGGCGCTGAAATGGTCGATGCACGGTGTCTACGGCATCGAGCCGGGCGAGGTGTTCTGGGCCGCGTCGGATGTCGGCTGGGTCGTCGGCCACTCCTATATCTGCTACGCGCCGCTCTTGCATGGCTGCACGACCATCGTGTTCGAGGGCAAGCCGGTCGGCACGCCGGACGCCGGCACCTTCTGGCGGGTCATTTCGGAACACAGCGTCTCGGCGCTGTTCACCGCGCCGACGGCCTTCCGCGCCATCAAGCGCGACGACCCGAATGGCGAGTTCATCGGCAAGTACGACATGACCAGCCTGCGCACGCTGTTCCTGGCCGGCGAGCGCGCCGACCCGGACACCATCCAGTGGGCGGAGAAGATGCTCAACGTGCCGGTGATCGATCACTGGTGGCAGACGGAAACGGCCTGGGCGATCGCCGGCAATCCGGTTGGGCTCGGCATGCTGCCGGTCAAGTACGGTTCGCCGACCGTGCCGATGCCGGGCTACGACGTGCAGGTGCTCGACGATGCCGGCCATCCGGTCGCGCAGGGCTCGCTCGGCAATATCGTCGTCAAGCTGCCGCTGCCGCCGGGCTGCCTGCCGACGCTGTGGAACGCCGAGAAGCGCTTCCACGACGCCTATCTTGCCGAGTTCCCCGGCTACTACAAGACGGCGGACGCGGGCTACATGGATGAGGACGGCTATCTCTTCATCATGGCGCGCACCGACGACATCATCAACGTCGCCGGCCACCGGTTGTCGACGGGTGGCATGGAAGAGGTTCTCGCCAGCCATCCCGATGTTGCAGAATGCGCCGTCATCGGCATCGCCGACAAGCTGAAGGGCCAGATGCCGTGCGGTTTCGTGGTGCTGAAGTCGGGTGTGACCAAGTCGCATGAGGAGATCGAGAAGGAGCTCATCAAGCTGGTGCGCGAGAAGATCGGCCCGGTTGCCGCCTTCAAGATAGCGATCACTGTCGACCGCCTGCCGAAGACCCGCTCCGGCAAGATCCTGCGCGGCACGATGCGCCAGATCGCCGACGGTGAGGAATACAAGATGCCGGCGACGATCGATGATCCGGGCATTCTCGACGAAATCGAGGAAGCGCTGAAAGAGCACGGCATCGGCGTCTGACGCCGGTCCGCCCAGGCGCAAGCCTCTGAAATTGCCCGGCCGTGTCCCTTTGGATGCGGCCGGGCTTTTTGCTGTCGTGGTCGCGGGGCATGTGAATAGCGCGGAAATTTTCGCGCCGAGGGGTCACGGACGGGCGCCGTTCAGGTATAGAGGCATCGTCCAATCCGAACCGAGGGAGGTCACATCGTGACCCTTGAAAACAAAGTCGCCATCGTGACCGGCGCCGCGCGCGGCATCGGCTACGCCATTGCCCGCCGTTTCGTTGCCGAAGGCGCGCGGGTCATCGTCTCCGACATTGACGAAGACGCGGGCGTGGCGACTGCCGAGGAATTGTCCCGGCAGGGCGAAGCGAGCTTCGTGCATTGCGACGTCGGCGAGCGGCTCGACGTGCGCAATCTGGTGGCCGCGACGCTCGACCGCTACAGCGCGATTGACGTTCTGGCGAACAACGCCGGCATCGTGCATGGCGCCGATTTCCTTGAGCTTGAAGAAGCCGATTTCGACCGCGTGCTGCGGGTCAATCTGAAGGGCATGTTCCTGACCGGCCAGGCGGTTGCACGGCACATGGTCGAGACCGTGAAGGAAGGCGGCGCACCGGGCGCGATCGTCAACATGTCGTCGATCAACGCGGTGTTCGCGATCGCCAACCAGGTGCCCTATTCGATTTCGAAGGGCGGCGTGAACCAGCTCACCAAGGTGATGGCGCTGTCGCTGGCACCCTACGGCATCCGGGTCAACGCGATTGGCCCGGGCTCGATCATGACGGAGATGCTGTCTTCGGTGAATTCCGACCCGACGGCGCGCAACCGCATCCTGTCGCGCACGCCGATGGGGCGGATCGGCGAGCCGCACGAGATCGCCTCGATCGCGACGTTCCTGGCGTCCGACGCGGCCAGCTACATGACCGGGCAGACGCTCTATGCGGATGGCGGTCGGCTGCCGCTCAATTACACGGTGCCCGTCGACGAGGCCTGAGCGCCCCGGAAATCGTCACTGTACGGATCGAAACCCCGGCGACACCTCGCCGGGGTTTTGTTTTTCGTGCGTGCGGACAAAAAAGAGCGCGGGCGGGCCGCGCTCTTTGCGTTTCGGGGCGTTAGGGGGCGACAGGGGCGAGGCTTACTCCTCGTCTTCCTCCGGCGTCTCGTCCTTCATGGCGTTCAGCTTGGCGAACACAAGTGCGGCGTCGAGCTCTTCTTCTTCCGGCTCTTCCTCGACGGTCGAGCCCGGGATCATCGCGAACGGATCCGGCGCGGTCGACTCGTCGACCGACAGCAGGGTCGCACCTTCCATCGGACGCGGCAGGTTCTTCGACGCCTTCTCGACTTCGAGGTCGAGTTCGATCTGGCTGCACAGGCCAAGCGCGACCGGATCGGTCGGCGTCAGATTGGCGGCGTTCCAGTGGGTGCGTTCGCGGATCGACTGGATCGTCGGCTTGGTGGTGCCGACGAGGCGCATGATCTGGCTGTCCTTCAACTCGGGATGGTTGCGCAGCAGCCAGAGAATGGCGTTCGGGCGGTCCTGGCGGCGCGACACCGGCGTGTAGCGGGGACCGCGGCGACGCGATTCCGGCACGCGAACCTTCGGGTCGGCCAGCGACAGCTTGTGCGCCGGGTTCTTCTGCGCCTTCTCGATTTCCTCGCGGGTCAGCTGACCGGTCTGAACCGGGTCGAGACCCTTGATGCCCTGCGCGGCGTCGCCGTCGGCAATCGCCTTCACCTCAAGCGGGTGAAGTCTGCAAAAAGCGGCGATCTGATCGAAGCTCAGCGCTGTGTTGTCGACCAACCAGACGGCCGTTGCCTTCGGCATCAGGGGCGTGTTCGCCATTGCAATAACTCCTCCACTGCGCTTCGCCGCTCGGTTCCCGGGCGAAGCTGCAAATTCGTCAAATCTGACTGGGAATGGCAGGAATATAGGGGCGAATCGGCGGTTTTGCAATTCACCATGCAGTGTTGCCGACAAAAGACCCCGGCAGGTTGCTTTGCCGGGGTTCTTGAAAGTCCGTTTTCTGTTCGCTCAGTCGCGCTGCCGGCATGTTACCCGCGCGGCTTTGCTGTCGGAAAACCTATTTGCCGAGCGTGATGCGGATGATGATTGCGAACATCACCGGCACCGAAAGGAGAACCGCGCCGAAGAATGCCGGGTAGCCGAAATAGGCGATGGCGAACATCCAGGCGAGGAAGCAGTTGATGGCAAAGAGGACTTGCGACTCGGTCTTGCCGGTACGCAGGCCGCGGACGCTCCAGCCGATGAGCGGAAGGCGTTCGGTCAGTGTTGCTGCAGTCATGATTGGCGTTCCTTGGTTGCGTTGCTTTCGACTTTGATTTGGCAAAGCCCCTCCGTTCGCTGCCGGACGTATTTCCGGCCGCGGGGCACACTTTCTGCTGATTTGATCTAGATCAATTTTTATGGGCTGGCGGCGCGCCGCTCAAGGGAAACTACGTATATTCGCCTGCGACACATGCACCGCACCCCCCTGTCGCATTGGGGATGCGGCAGGGGTCTGAGGGGCGTCGAAATACGGACTCGCCGGGGCGGTCTCGTCAGGTTCCGACGGTGAGTACGATCTTGCCGATGTGCTTGCCGGAATCCATCCGCGCGTGGCCGGCAGCGGCGTCGGCAAGCGGGTAGGTCGAGTCGATCACCGGGCGGACCTTGCCGGCTTCGATCAGCGGCCAGACCTTCTGCTTCAAAGCCGCAGCAACGGAGGCCTTGAACGGGATCTCGCGGGCGCGCAGCGTCGAGCCGGTATGGGTCAGGCGCTTCAGCATGAGGCGGCGGAAATCGACCTCGGCGCTCGATCCGTTGAGGAAGGCGATCTGAACGATGCGGCCCTCGATGGCCGCGGCCGAGTAGTTGCGCTCGATGTAGTCGCCGCCAACCATGTCGAGGATGACATCGGCGCCGTGGCCGCCGGTGGCCGACTTCACCGCGTCGACGAAATCGGTGGTCAGGTAGTTGATGGCGTGATCGGCGCCGAGTTCACGGCATTTCTCACACTTCTCCTCGCTGCCGGCGGTGGCGAGCACGGTGGCGCCAAACGCCTTGGCGAGCTGGATGGCGGTGGTGCCGATGCCCGACGTGCCGCCGTGGACGAGGAAGGTCTCGTTGAGCTTCAGGCCGCCGCGCATGAAGACGTTCGACCACACGGTGAAGAAGGTTTCCGGCAGGGCAGCGGCCTCGACCATCGACAGGCCTTCCGGGACGGGCAGCGTCGCAGCCTCGTTGGCGACGCAGTATTCGCCGTAGCCGCCACCGGTGACGAGGGCGCAGACCTGGTCGCCGACCTGCCAGCGGTCGACGCCGCGACCGAGTGCGACGACCTCGCCGGCCACCTCGAGCCCTGGAATGTCGGAAGCGCCTTTCGGCGGCGGATAGAGGCCCTGGCGCTGCAGCACATCGGGTCTGTTGATGCCGGCGGCGGCGACCTTGATCAGGATCTCGCCTTCATAGGCGTGCGGCACCGGGCGGTTCTCCGGCACGAGGACCTGCGGGCCGCCGGGTTCGCTGATGCCGATCGCGATCATGGTTTCAGGGGTGGCACCGGTCATGGCTGGTCCTTCCGCTCGATTCAGGGTGTCGTTGGCGTGTAAACTAGTTCGAGTTTTTGAAGGTGGGAACCTGTTTCGGGTCCCGCTCGCCCGGAAGGCGGTAAAGATTTTGCGGTCGCGTGCGGCGAGCACGCGAAGGCGGGAAGAAGAGGTCCGATATGGCACTATTCGATGATGACAGGCCGGTGAAGCGGCCGGTGACGCATGAGGTCGGGCAGGACCTGTCGCAGCTCTCGGTGGCCGAGCTCGAGGATCGGTTGGCACTGTTGCGCGACGAGATCGAGCGGGTGGAGCGCGAAATCGCGGGCAAGGAAAAGTCGCGCTCGGCGGCGGATGCCTTTTTCAAGAGCTAGCGGGCGTCCGGCTGGGCTGTGCGGGAGAGCGGCAAAGGCGCCGATCACGACTGTGTGAAGTTGATGGCGGCTACTTGCTTTCCCAATCTCTGAAAGATGGCGTCAGATCCATGTTGTTGCAGCGCAGCTTTCTTTCTCACTATTTTCCTAGAATCGTAGTGAAATAAGTAAATTAACCAAATTAACGCTTTGTTAAGCTTTCCAACTTATTACTAAACACATCCAGTCATCTGGATCTTGAGTGGCTCCTGTCCACTCTGTTTGACGCCTCCCTGTTAACTCCTGAGAGCCGCTTCGCGCGGCTCTTTTTTTACCTTAATCGCCGATTCAGTCCTGAATGCTAGAGTGGCATTCACAGCTTTGCCCTCTTCTGGCACGATGATTGCGGAGATTTCGCCGTGAGCGCCCGCTTGTGCCATTTCCGAACCGGATGGAGAGCGGGCGGAGATGCGTGCATGCGTAGAAGAAAGCGGACTGCGTCAGTATGAGTGACAACACGAAGCAAACCGACCCGGTGACAGAAGCTTCAGCCATCCGCCTCGCGGACCGGCTGGCGGCATCGGAAGCCTTCATGTCCCTGTTTCGGGAAGGGATGGGGCTTGTCGAAGAGACGGCTGCCTATCTCGACGGTGAGGGCCGCGAGGAGTCCAAGGGCCTGTCGCGGGCAGCCTCGCTGACTTATGCGACGGAGTCGATGAGGCTGACGACGCGGCTGATGCAGCTTGCGTCCTGGCTTCTCTTGCAGCGCGCGGTCAATGAAGGCGAGATGACGCTGGAGCAGGCGAGCCAGGAGAAATCCAAGATCCGCCTCGACAAGCTTGCGAGCGCGCAGGACGGCGCCGGTTGGGAAGAGCTGCCTCAGAGCCTGAAGGATCTGGTCATGCGCTCGTCGCGGCTGCAGGACCGTATCCGGGTGCTCGACTCGGGCATCTACGAGGGCCAGGACGCGACCACGAGCGGCGAAGCGGTCAATCCGGTTGCCGCGCAGCTCGGCCGGCTCAGCCAGGCTTTCGGGACCGGCAGCGACGACTGATCGCAGCGACCGTCACAATTCAGGCAAAACAAAACCCCGGCCGAAACGACCGGGGTTTTTCTTTGTCGGCCTCGTTTTCCGGCGCCAGCGGCGAACGCGGCGGCCGGTCGAGACAGGTTCCCTGGCTTAGCCGAGGAAGCCCTTGAACTTGTTGTTGAAGCGCGACACGCGACCGCCACGGTCGATGAGGTGCTGCGAACCGCCGGTCCACGCCGGGTGGGTGGTCGGGTCGATGTCGAGATGCAGGGTGTCGCCTTCGCTGCCATAGGTCGAACGGGTCACGAACTCGGAACCGTCGGTCATCTGCACCTTGATCTCGTGGTAATCGGGATGGATGTCCTTTTTCATGGGACGGGTCCTTTCGTTCATTGCAGATGGCCGCTCGGCCGCTTGTCGGCGCGTCTCATCCGGCGAATGAGGGAATACACAAACGATCCGCGTCCCAAAAAAGGCGGCGCAGATCGCCATCAATCGGCGAAAGCCTATAGCCCAGAGGGGACCGGTGCACAAGTCCCGGCGGCAATCTTTCGCCGAATTCCGTCGATTTGTCCGTTGGGATTGTCACCACGGGCGCGAGGGGGTAAGCGAAGGGCGCGAAATTTTGCGTTTTTTCCGCCATGTGGCGCGGAAAGCGCCGTGAAGACCGAACAAGACCGATCCTCTTTGCGAAATGGTGTGATGAACGCACCCGGCGGCAAGAGGGTTCAGGGGGAAATCGTGGCCCGTAGAAAAAAACAAGCAGTCGAAACGGAAAACGGCATATCGTCGGAACGCGCGTCGAGCCGATCGGTGCGGCCGCTGGCGGCGCTGTTCCCCTATGTTATGCGCTATCGCGTCATGGTGCTGGCCGCGTTCATCGCGTTGGTCGCGGCCTCGGTGGCGACGCTTGCGGTGCCGCTTGCCGTGCGCCGCATGATCGATTTCGGTTTCTCGGCTACCAATCCGAGCTTCATCGACAATTACTTCGGCATGCTGCTGATTGTCGCCGGCGCGCTCGCCGCCGCCAGCGCCAGCCGCTACTATTTCGTAACCTGGCTCGGCGAGCGGATCGTGTCGGATTTGCGCGCTGACGTTTTCACCCATGTGACGAAGCTTTCCCCGGCCTTTTTCGACACGGCCCAGTCGGGCGAAGTGGTGTCGCGGCTGACTGCGGATACAACGCAGATCAAGGCTGCCGTCGGCGCGAGCGCCTCGATCGCGCTGCGAAACCTGTTCCTGTTCATCGGTGCCGCCTCGATGATGGTGATCACCAGCCCGCGGCTGTCGGGCTTTGTGCTGATCGCCATTCCGTTCATCGTTATTCCGATCATCGCGTTCGGCCGCACGGTGCGCAAGAAATCGCGCCTGGCGCAGGACATGCTTGCCAATGCGACCGCCTATGCCAGCGAGGCGATCGGCGCGGTGCGCACCCTGCAGGCCTTCACCAACGAGGCCTTCGCGTCGAAAAAGTTCTCGGCTGCCGTCGATCGGGCTTTCGATGCGGCGCGCACATCGACCAAGGCACGCGCCATTCTTACTGCCTTTGCGATCTTCCTTGTCTTCGGCAGTGTCGTCGGGGTGCTGTGGATCGGCGCCAAGGACGTGCTCGACGGGCGGATCACGCCGGGTGCGCTCGGCCAGTTCGTGCTCTATTCGGTGTTCGCCGCGGGCGCGCTCGGCGAGTTGAGCCAGGTCTGGGGCGAGATCGCGCAGGCGTCGGGCGCGGCGGAACGCATTTCCGAACTGCTGCACACCCCGTCGGCGATCACCGCGCCGGCAAAACCGGTCGCGCTGCCTCAACCGGGGCGCGGCGAGGTTGGCTTCGACTCGGTCTCCTTTGCCTATCCGAGCCATCCGGATTCGCCGGTGCTGAACGGTATCAGTCTCGCGATCAAGCCGGGCGAGACGGTCGCCGTTGTCGGCCCCTCGGGCGCTGGCAAGTCGACGCTGTTCCACCTCCTGCTGCGCTTTTACGATCCGGTACTCGGGACCGTGAAGCTCGATGGGGTCGATCTGAAAGAGGCCGATCCGCTCGACGTGCGCGGGCGCATCGCGCTGGTGCCGCAGGACACGGTGATCTTTGCCTCAAGCATTGCCGACAACATCCGCTACGGCCGGCCGGGAGCAAGTGATGATGAGGTCCGCGCCGCTGCCAAGGCAGCCCACGCCGATCACTTCATTTCCGAAATGCAGGACGGCTACGAGACAATGGTCGGCGAACGCGGCGTGACGCTTTCCGGCGGTCAGCGCCAGCGGATCGCCATTGCACGCGCGATCCTGAAAGACGCGCCGGTTCTGCTGCTCGACGAGGCGACCTCGTCGCTCGATGCGCATAGCGAGACGCAGGTGCAGGAAGCGCTTGAAGAGCTGATGAAGGGCCGCACCACGCTGGTCATCGCCCATCGGCTCGCCACCGTGCTGAAGGCCGACCGCATTGTCGTGTTCGAAAAGGGCCAGGTAGTCGAAGAGGGCGATCACACGAGCCTCGTCGGCAAGGGCGGGCTCTATGCGCGCCTCGCCCGCCTGCAGTTCGAGACCGGTGCCGCCGCGCTCAACGGCAATTGGAACGGCAACGGCAACGCGACGGCAAGCGACGCGGGTGAAGCGTCCGAATAGCCCTACGCGGTGCCGCATGGGCTTCTCTGTCTCTGACGGCGGCTAGGACTGGGCCTTGGCGGCGATGGCCTTCAGGGCTGCGATATCGCTGCTCTCAAGAGCGGTCAGGTGCGCCATGATCACGTCGATTGGCCAGTCCCACCATCGCAGCGCAAGCAGGTCGGCAATCGTTTGATCATCGAAGCGTTTGCGGATGACTTCGGCCGGGTTGCCGCCGACGATCACGTAGGGTGCGACGTCGCGGGTGACGACGGATGCCGCCGCGATGATCGCGCCGTCACCGATCGTGACGCCGGGCATGATGGTTGCGCCGCTTCCGATCCAGACATCGTTGCCAACGACCGTGTCCTTGAACGGCAGGTCGGCGTAGTCGCCAATGGTTGCCGGATCGAAGATACGGAACGGGAACGCCGTCACGCCACCCATCGGGTGGTTGGCGGACGAGGTGATGAAGGTTACGCTCGCGGCGATCTGAACGAAGTTGCCGATCGTCAGTTTCTCGTTGCTGTGCGGATAGAGGTAAGGCGCAATGGCGCTCGCGATGTCGTCGAGCGGTGCGTGCGAGCTGTAGTAGCTGAAACTACCGGCTTCGATGCGGGGGTGGTCGAGGACGGCCTTGAGAAAGACCGTGGTCTCGATGGTCCGCCCATCCGGCAACGTGACAGGAAAGCGGGTAGCGGGATCAAGGGGCATGGCGGGGACCTTTGACGATCTGTTTCCGCCCGTTTCGTGGTGCGGGCAGGCTCGGCAAGTATTTGGTTCTCGAGGCCTGGTAACAGGCCGCCCTACTTGATCATCGTCCCGCTCTCCGACTCACCCGGCGTTGCCGCCTTTACCGCTGCGTCAGCTTCAGCTCGATGCGACGGTTCTTGGCATAGTCCTCGTCGGTCTCGCCGTCTTCAAGCGGCTGGAACTCGCCGAAGCCGGCAGCAACCAACCGTTTGGGTGGCACGCCCTTTTCGATCAGGTATTTGACCACGGAAATCGCGCGCGCGGCCGAGAGTTCCCAGTTCGAGGGGAAGCGGCTCGAGGCGATCGGGCGCTTGTCGGTGTGGCCATCGACACGCAGCACCCAGTCGATCTCGTCGGGGATCTGGCTGCCGAGCTCGATGATCGCCTCGGCGAGCTTGTCGAGTTCGGTCTGGCCGGCCTCGGCGACGTTGGCATCGCCGGCGGAGAACAGCACTTCGGACTGGAATACGAAGCGATCGCCGACGACGCGGATGTCGGAACGCTGCGACAGGATTTCGCGCAGCCGGCCGAAGAAGTCGGAGCGGTAGCGCGACAGTTCCTGAACGCGCTGGGCGAGCGCCACATTGAGGCGTTTGCCGAGGTCGGCGATCTTGGCCTGGGATTCCTTGTCGCGGCTTTCCGAGGCGTCGAGAGCCGCTTCAAGCGCGGCAATCTGACGGCGGAGCGCCGAGATCTGCTGGTTGAGCAGTTCGACCTGGGCCAGCGCGCGCTGGCTGATGCGCTTTTCGGCGTCGATCTGCGATTCGAGCGTATTGGCCTTGTCGCCGGCAGCACTCGCCGCGCCCGACTGCGAGGCAAGCAGACCGGCGAGGCGGTTGCGCTCGGCCTCGCTCTCGGCGAGGTTGGCTTCAAAGATGCTGAGCGTTTCGGTCAGGCTCGAATTGTTCGCCTGGCCGAGTGCGAGCGCTTCCTTGAGGGCGGCAATTTCCGCGTTCAGCTCGTTCAGCACGGTGTCGCGGCTGGTCACTTCCTGGCTGAGGAAGAACTGCGCCAGCATGAACAGCGACAGAAGGAAGATGATGACAAGCAGCAGCGTCGCCATCGCATCGACGAAGCCTGGCCAGAAATCGGCGCGATATTCGCGCCGTCTCGAACGCGCGATCGCCACAGCCTATTCCTTCACCTTCGATGCCGCCCCGATGAGGGCCTGAAGCAGTTTCTTCACCTCGGCCTGCTGTTCGGCCTGCGCCTCGCCCCATTCGCGCATCATCGCCTGTTCCGAGCGGACATGCTGAACGAGGCCCTGAATGCCTTCGGCGAGGTTGGCCATTGCCTGTGTCGCGGCGCGGTTGCTGCCAGCGTCGCCGCCGGAGCGCGCCATGCGCTCGATTGCGACCCGCAACCCTTCGAGCGAGGCGTTGGCCATGCCGCCGTCGGCCAGTTCTTCCGGGGTGAGGTCAGTGACCGTTGACAGCCAGTCTTCCAGATCGGTGTAGAAGCGGTTCTGCGCCTGGCCCGACTGCAGGTCGAGGAAGCCGAGGATCAGCGATCCGGTCAGACCGAAGAGCGAGGACGAAAAGGCGGTGCCCATACCCGACAGCGGGGCTTCCAGGCCGGTCTTGAGGTCCTCGAAGATGACGTTGGCATCGCCGGAGCCGACATTGAGCGACTGGATGGTGCTGGCCACCGAGCTCACGGTCTGCAGCAGGCCCCAGAAGGTGCCGAGCAGGCCGAGGAAGACGAGCAGGCCGGTCAGATAGCGCGAGATGTCGCGCGCCTCGTCGAGGCGCATGCCGATCGAGTCGAGGATCGAGCGCATGGTCTGCGTCGAGATCATGGTTTCGCCGAGCCGGTCGCCGAGCAGTGTCGCCATCGGCGCCAGCAGAACCGGCGGGCGCCGAACCTCGAGGCCGGGATCGCCGATGCGGAAATCATTGACCCAGCGCACTTCAGGAAAAAGGCGGACAACCTGGCGGAAGGCGATCCCGATGCCGATCAATCCGACACCGATGATCAGCCCGTTGAGACCCGGGTTGCTCATGAAGGCCTCAATGATCTGACGGTACAGAATCAGCAATACGAAGCCGACGATCACGAGAAACATGATCATTCGGATAAGAAAAACACTCGGGCTGGAGAGCTTATAAGGATCGAGATCTTTGGCCATAACGCAATCAAACCGTTTGAGTCGGCATCAGTGATAGCGCGATTTGGCGATTGAGAAAAACGCCAAATCTCCGCGGACACTCCGACTCCGGTCTGATAGCTCAGTCGCGCGCCTGTTTTATGACCGCCAGAAGCTTGCGGTGAACGTCTTCATTGCCGGCGATGATGGAGCCGTTGTCGAGCATCTTGTCGCGGTCGTCGAGGTCGGTGACGAAGCCGCCCGCTTCACGCACCAGCACGATGCCGGCGGCGACGTCCCAGGCGCTCAGATCCCGTTCCCAATAGCCGTCGAAACGGCCGGCCGCGACCCAGGCAAGATCGAGCGAGGCGGCGCCGCAGCGGCGCACGCCGGCGGCTTCGGTCATCGTTCCGGCAAGTTCCTTCAGGAACAGCCCGTGGTCGCCGCGGCCGAGATGCGGAATGCCGGTGGCGATGACGCAGTCATGCAGATCCTTGCGCTGGGCAACGCGCAGGCGGCGGTCGTTGAGATAGGCGCCACCGCCGCGTTCGGCGGTAAACAGGTCCTGGCTGATCGGATTGTAGACGACGCCCGCTTCCAGCCGTCCGTTCTTTTCCAGCGCAACGGAGACGGCGAAGGCCGGGATCGAATGGAGGAAGTTGGTGGTGCCGTCGAGCGGATCGATGATCCAGCGGTGGATGCCGTCATTGCCCTCGATGACGCCGGACTCTTCCATCAGGAAGCCGTAGTTCGGGCGGGCCTTCTGCAATTCGCGGCGCAGGATGTCCTCGGCACGTTGGTCGGCTGCGGTGACGAAATCGGCCGGTCCCTTGCGCGAGACCTGCAGGTTTTCGACCTCGCCGAAATCGCGGGTGAGCGAGCGGCCGGCCTTGGAGACGGCCTGCACCATGACATTAATAAGCGCCGAGCGGGGCATGGCAGCTTCTTCTTTCGTAACAGCAGGGGGACGCCGGCGCGGCTTGCCGGCGAAGGGGCGACGGCGCGAGCGCCGTCAACCATTCACTATCGGGACGGATCAGTCGGCGCGGCGCACATAGGCGACTTCGTTGGTGTCGACGACGACCTTTTCGCCAGCTGACACGAAGGGCGGCACCAGCAGGCGGACGCCGTTTTCGAGCACCGCCGGCTTGTAGGACGACGACTGGGTCTGACCCTTCACGACGGCATCGGCCTCGGTGATCTCGAGCGTGACGTGCTGCGGCAGGGTGATGCCGATCGGGCGGCCTTCGTGCATTTCGAGCGTCACGGTCATGCCGTCCTGCAGGAAGGCGGCGCGGTCGCCGACGAAGTCGGTCTGCAGCTCGATCTGTTCATAGGTGTCGGAATCCATGAAGACGAGCATCTCGCCCTCGGCGTAGAGGAACTGGAAGTCCTTCTGCTCGAGGCGGACGCGCTCGACGGTGTCGGCGGAGCGGAAGCGCTCGTTGAGCTTGCGGCCGTCGAGGAGATTCTTCAGCTCCACCTGCGCAAAGGCTCCGCCCTTGCCGGGCTTCACGTGCTGGACCTTGACGGCGGCCCACAGCGAGTCCTGGTGCATGATCACGTTGCCGGGGCGGATTTCGTTGCCATTGATCTTCATGTTTTCCATCCGGAAGTACGGACGACAGACCGCCGCGGCCAGGCGGCGCGCGTGCCGGGATCGTCGGTTGAAAGTCGTATCGGCGCCTGTGCACCACAAAACCGGGCGAAATTCAAGCGTCGTGAGGGCGCAACCGGTCCAGGTCGGGCCGGCAGGTCAGTGCCGGCCGAGTTCGACAGCCTTCTCGCGGGCTTTCTTCTGGTCGTCCGCCGAGAGGCTTTCATAGATGCCGTCGAGCCACAGATCCGACAGGCCGGTGGCACGGGCGAGCAGATGCCAGGCCGAGGCGGTGATCGGATCGATGTCGGCTCCGCGGCCGGTGGCCAGCATGCGGGCGAGGCGGTTGCGGGCGATCGGGCTGCCGCTACCGGCGGCGCGGCGGAACCACGCGACCGCCGCCTTGTCGTTCTGCGCCGTTCCCTTGCCGTTGGCCAGCCGAATTGCGTATTCGACCTGCGCGTCCATGTGACCGGCCTGGGCGGCGATGGCGAACAGGTCGCTGGCGCGAACGTCGTCGCGTTTGATGCCGGTGCCTTCCGACAGCATCACGGCAAGAGCGTAGCGGGCGTCGGTGTTGTTGGCCTCGGCTGCCTTCTCGAACAGCTCTGCGGCGCGTGCGGGATCGCGCGGGCGGGCCGTTCCGTTCAGGTAGATGAGGCCGAGATTGTAGATCGCCGCGGTCTGGCCCTGTGCCGCCGCCTTCTCAAACAGCGTTGCGGCCTTGCCGATATCCTTTTCCGCGCCGCGGCCGTCGAGATGCATGAGGCCGAGCAGGAGCTGGGCCTCGCGATCGCCGCTGGTGGCGGCGATTTCGTACCATTCGGCGGCCTTCTTGAAGTCACGGGCGATGCCGTAGCCCTGCTCGTAGATGAGGCCGAGCAGGGTCTGCGAGGCGGCATTGCCGGCCGCCGCGCTTTGCGTCGCGTAGTGAAAGGCGGTCAGGTAGAAGCCGCGCTGATAGGCGCCATAGGCGAGATCCGGCTCCGGGCCCGGAGCCTCGGGCGTTGCGGCCGTCAGCGGCAACTCGAAGGCTTTCGGAGCGGGTGTTTCTGCCGCCATCGCCGAGAGCTGGAACGCCAGACCGGCGGCGATGGCCAGAACGCCTGCGCGCGCGCCCGTCAGGAACGGATGCGTCATACGTCCTCCATCATGCGGTCGAGCACCGCATTGGCGGCGGCGACGGCGGCGGCCGGGCCGTCGGCATGATCCCAGACGGCGTTGCGCAGGGCGATGAAATCGGAGCCGCTCTCGGCGGTGGCCGCGAAGTCGGCGAGGTCGGAACCTGCCAGCACAACGCAGGGCGGCTCGAACACCTCACTCCACCAGGCAGCGAATTCAAGATCGCGCGGATGGGCATGCGGGCGTTCGTCGTGATCGATGCGGCCGAAGAAAACGTAGTCGGCGCCGAGTTCACCCGCGAGCATGGCCTGATGGCGGTTGGCCAGGTTGCCGGCGCCGACGAAGTGGCGCGGCTGGAAGCGTTCGATGGCTTCCTTGAGATCCTCCTCGCCGGAATCGACATGGATGCCGTCGGCCTTGACCCGGCCGGTGATGCGGGTGTCGTTGCGGATGAGGGCGGCGACGCCGGCCTCCTGCGCGATCGGAACCAGCTTTTCGGCGATTTCCTGCAAGGCGTCGTCGACCGCGTCCGGCGCGATCAGCAGCGAGGCGACGTCGCCGGCTGCGAGCGCGGCCTCAAGGCGCGGCGCGAAAACTTCAAGCTCAAGCTGGCGGGGGGTGACCAGAAACAGGCGGGGGCGGTAGATCTCGTCGGTCATTTTCTGCGCATTCGTTCGTTCGTTCGGGGCGCTTCGGCTCCCGTTCGGTCAGGGCCGCAGCGGCGTTGCCCCTGATCTTGTCGGGTCCCCGGTCTTACCGGGCTTTGCGACAAAGAGCCAGAGCGCTTGCTCGCTGAACGGAGCGGGTTGGTTTACGGCAGTCGCCGCGCAGATGCCATGCGGTCCTGTGAGGGCCGTTCGGTGTCTGGTATAGATATCCAAAAAGGCCAATTCGAGGCTTTCCACTTTGTCCTGTCGGGCAGATTTGCGATCCCTCGATCAACTGGCGCATGGTGTCGGTCCACGGTGCGCCGTTCGGCACGCGGGTAAAGCGACGTCGGCGAGGGCAAGCTGCGCGGCGTTGCGTCCAATTCTGCGGGGGTTTCATGGTCAAATCCGTCATTCTGCATATCGGCATGCACAAGACGGGCTCAACGTCGATCCAGCAGTCCCTGCAAGGTTATGACGACGGCAAGGCTTTCTACGGGCGTTTCGACGGTTTCAATCATTCGATTCCGATCATCACGGCCTTTTCGAAGGACTCTGACGGCTATCACGTATGGCGCAAACGGGGGGTTCGCAAGGACGCGATCAAAGGGATGCGTGCCGCCTTCCTCGATGTCCTGAAAAGAGATCTTGGGCGCAAGAACCGCGAGACGCTGGTGTTGTCGGGCGAAGGCGTCAGCATGATGTCGAATGACGACAAAGCCGAGCTGATCGCGTTTATGAACTCCCATGTCGAACGGGTTCAGGTCATTTGCTATGTGCGCGATCCGGTTTCCTACGCCGCCTCGTTCTGGCAGCAGAAGGTGCAGAGCGGAACGACGACGTTTCCGGACATCGTGCCATCGAAATACAGGCGCGCGCTTCACAAGTTCGCCTCGCTCCTGCCGGGGAGTGATCTGATCGTCCGCAGCTTCTCCAGAGACGCCTTGCGTGGTGGAAACGTCGTCGAGGATTTCTGCGAAGTCTGCGGACTGGACTTCCGACGCGTCTCGGAGAAGAGCTCCAATGCGAGCCTGACGCTGCCGGCGCTGAAGCTGGTGGTTGCCTTCAACGAATCCAATGACTGCAATCAGGGCGACGAGGTTGTCGCCTTTGCGCGCAACAACATGGTGAACCGCCTCGGCGAGCTCTATCAGGATGGCGAGCGCATCGACTCCAGCCGCTTTTCCGGCGTCGCGGACACTTCGCAGCTGGACTATCTGAAGGCGCGTTTCGGCATCGCGTTCGCAGGTGTTTCGGAACAACGGAAAGGCAACGCCGCGGAGATCCTAGCCTGGCTTCGGGATATCGACGATGTCGACCTCGGCGTCCTCGACAAGGAACTGCGGGACCGCGGTATCGAGGGTCGCTTCGACGATGCGCCGGCGAAGCTGAACCGGCTTTTTTATTCATTCGTCTGCGACAAGGAGCCTTTCTTTCCCGTCGCCGTGCGCAAATTGAAAAACGCCCATTCCGTTTTCGTTGGCCGGTTCAAGAAGTGACGGCGTCGGGCGTGTGACATGCCGGGGGAATATCCCGCAAGAGCCGGCCCGTGCCGCTGCCGCGATGGCGCATTATCCGTTTGTTTTGCCGCTGCTTTGTCGACGCCAATTGTTCCAATTGGGTGTCCGATGCTCTAAAAAGTCGGAGAAATTTCGGTAACCCCGCCATTCGACGGGATGGATTTGCCGAAGCGGTGTGTTTCGAAGCTCCCGGAACGTGCGGGGGCAGGTGGCCTTGTGGCTGCCGTCGGCAGAGAACAGGGAATTGGCGTAAGAAAATGGCACGAGGAAAACTGGACGCACTCAAGGGCACGATCTTCATCGTGACCTATGGCCGGTCGGGTTCGACGCTTCTGCAGACCCTGCTTCAGTCCATTCCCGACTCACACATCCTCGGCGAGAATTACAACGCGCTGATGGGGTTGTTCCAGGCCGCCAAGTCGGTGAGGCGGTCCAGGGCGAAAAAGGGCGGCAAGGAGCGGCCGGCGAACGATCCGTGGTACGGCGCGTCGGGGCTTGTTCCCAAGCGCTTTGAGCACCGCCTTGCCCGAGTTTTCCTCGAAGAGGTCCTGCAGGTGCCCGAGGGATGCCGTTGGGTCGGATTCAAGGAAATTCGCTATACGCAGGCGGAAGACGACTTCGATGCGTTCCTGATGTTCATCAGGCGAGCCTTTCCGAATGCGTTTTTTGTCTTCAACTCGCGCAATGTCGACGATGTCATGAAGTCCAAATGGTGGGCGAACCAGCCACCGGAAAAGGTGCGCAAACTCGTCCTGAAGATGGATGAGCGTTTCGCGGAGTTCGCCAAGGAACACCCGGACTTCTCGCACCACGTCTTCTATGAGCAGACCGTTGCCGACCCAAAGACGCTGCAGCCGCTTTTCGACAAGCTTGGCGAGCCGCTCAATCTCGAGCTCGCCCATGAAAAGCTGGCCGAGCGTCTGACTCACTAGCGAGCATTCATCGCCGGCCGGGTCCGATCGACCTGGCAGCGCCGCGAGATCGATGGCGACGCAAGGGCGAGGGCAGTCGGCGTCCTGGCGGGACGATCGATCAGCCTTTGAGGTCCTGCATGAACTGGGGCAGATAGAGTTCGATGAAGGTCCGCTTGTCGACGCTCTTGGGATCCCAGACCGGGTGGTTGGGCAGCTTGTCGTTGAACAGGTCGTCCGTTCCGAAATAGCGCTGCGCGACGGCCTGGTTCGACTTCTCGTATTTGGCCAGGATTTCCTTGCGCATCGCTTCCGTCATGTAGCTGAATTTCGGCTCCGGGCTGATCTTCTGCAACAGGCTGGAAACGCGCGTCATACGACCCGCAAGACGCTTGCGGACGTCTGCCTCCAGGCGTTTCGCGTTTGCGAAGCGCATGACCTCGGCACAGTCCTTGCGCAACGACGCGTTCTTCGCGAAGACCATGTTCTTGGGCAGATTGGTTTCCGTCACCTCTTCAATGCCGAGGGTCCTGAGGAAATCCAGCTCGATTTTTCCTTCGGGGAATCTCTCGAATTCGAAGCGGCGGACATGGATGTTCTCCCGGCCGAACTGCTGTTCCCACGGCGTCAGGAAGCTGTCGAGATCGAGTGACGCGAGTTTCAGCGTTCTGAAGAACTCTTCGAATGTCTTGGAAAGATCGTCGTTGTTCTGCAGCCGCTGCTGGTAGCGCGACTCCATCTGGGCATCCTGCCGGCGGACGTAGACCACCACCTTGATCTCGATGTCGGACGGAACGAGCTTCTTCAGCCGTGCCGGCGCGGACAGCCATTCGAACTGCTCGGAGCTGATGATGGCGTCGGTGTGCGGGCTCTCCTCGATCTCCTTGATCGTCGGCGCCCAAAGGGCCGCGGCGGAACTCTCGTCGTAGTTCTGATAGGTGGCGCGCGCCAGCGGATGGTGCGCCTTGGTCGGGGTGTTGGGGGCCGGATAGAGGAAGCCGTGCGGGTTGATGGCCTGCGGATTGGCAAACAGGAAATTCTGGAGGAACGTGGATGCGGTCTTGTGCATTCCGATATGCAGCCAAATACGTTTCGGCATGACTCTTCCCTAACTCTCAACAAATTCCCGGTGTGCGCTGTCCGATTTGACGGCGATATTTCGCAGGACCACGGTCGCGATTGCGGTCGTGGCAGCAGTGGCATAGCAAAAATGGACGGTTTTCCAAAGACCGTTTCGGGCCCGGAAGGCGATTTGTTGCCGCTGACGCCGTGGTTTAACGTCTGCCGCGAAGTGCCTTGTCGGTCTTCGACAGGAGCGTGCGGTATCGTTGGATGTTACCGTTGTGCACTTCAACGAAGGAGGCGCCAAGCCTGACCGCCTCGTTGAGGGCCGCGGCCATTTCGCCTGCGTCGCATCGACTTGCCGGGTTGCGGCAGCCAAGGCGCTGGGCGTTGAGCTGCAGTCCGATATGCGCGCCGTTCGACTTCGCCCATTCGAGGATGCGCGGATACCCGCCACCGGTGTGAAAGATCGTGGAGTTGATCACGGCGCGACGGTTATAATCCGATACGAATTGTCTCAGTATCTTGTTGAGGGTTCGGTTCTTTGCCCGCGGTGCGCAGCGCCATCCCTGCTTGATGGTCGGAAAGCGCCTTGATCCCGGGACGAAGGCCATGCCGAGCGGCTTGTCGGGAAACGCCTGATCGACCACGGACGTCAAACGCCGGCTCGCCTGGAGGACCTTGTCTTCGGAGTAGCCGATTTCCAGCCAGGCTTCACATAGCTTGGCGTTCATCTGAAACTGCTGCTGGCGGCGGCTGGGATCTCCGCCGCTCTTGCCGACGAATGCTTTCGGCCCGTTCAGACGGATTTCCGGCGAATGGACGGCAATGCCGGCGACCTTCACCAGCACGACGGCGTCATACCAACGCGGGTTCGAGCGCAGAAAACGTGCGAGTTTGCGGTGAACCTTGCCGTATTCCTCGATGAACGCCGGGTCCCAGGGTGCGGGAACCCATTGCTGTGCGCTCCCTTCCTGCTTTTCCCGCGCATGCACGGTGAGCGGAATGCGGTGGTGCAGCACGCCTTTTCGCATCAGCCAGGCCGGGGTGTATTTGCCCGCCATGATGACGATCGAGACCTTTTTCCCGGCCGCGGTGATTTCGTCCAGCTGGCGGCCGATTTCATCGAAGCGGTAGCTGTTTTCGGCCGGATTGAGGACCGCCCATTTGTATCGCAGGAAGACGACGCTGAGGCGATCGTCGAACTGTATCTGACAGGATTTCTGCAGGGTGCAGTCGTCTGTCTGGCGCCAGCTGCTGGTCCATTGAGGGCCGTGCAGCGCATTTCTGGCAATGGCGTAATGGATGCCCCGGAAGTCCTGCGCGAACGCCGTGGCGGCACCGATCAGCGTAAACAGCGCGGCGAGCAGCAGGAGAGTGGCACTTGTACGCGCGCGGCGCGTTTCGAGAATGCTGACCGGTTCCGGATGCATGTTTGCCATCTCCGAGGCTGTTGTGGGTGCACGACAGGTTTGCTGTCACGGTGTCGGATGCTGCCGCTCCGGCAGGCTGGTCCCTTACGGTAATAAACAGACGATTCAGGCGTTCAATTCACCACGCCTTTCTGTTCAAAGAAAGGCCCGAAGCGGAAGGCATTTCGAGTTTCGACCGGCCGCAATGAAAACCGCGCGGGCGAAATACCGGTCCCCGCGCGGCAAAACCGTCAATTCCGATTGTTTGCTTCGGCTCGTGCGCTGTCTCGCGTGGCGATGGCGCAGCGGCGATTCCGGCTGCGGGCCGGGACTATCTCGCTGCCAGCAGTTTTGCCGCCAGTTCGTCGTATTTGCTCTGGATCATGTCGAAGATTTCCAGATCGAGGCGGTGCTTTTCCGACAGCTCCTCTATCACGCTTTGCGGAACATCCTCAAAACCAGTCGAGGTGCGTGCCGAGGCGGTGTTGACCTTGCTGGTGTCGCGCAGTTCGTAGCCGAAGCCGAGGGAACCGCGCAGGCAGGCGAGCGACAGGTCGAACTGTTCCTGCAGGCCGATGAAATTGTAGGTCCTCTGCAGCTTCGTCCAGTACTCGTCGATGTTGTAGACGGGGCCGACGAGTTTCTCGGCCATGATGTTGGGCTTCAAAGTGAGCGCGAAATTCTCGAAATTCGGGAAGTTGCGCTTGAAGTCCTTGTGCGGCGGATGCGCTGGCGACGTCGAGTAATTGTACTCCGACAGGATGCGCTTCAGCGGATCGCGGATGAAGCAGGTCGTCACGCTCGGCGTGTCGAGGCGGTAGATGTAGCGGATGTGGTCGTAGGTCAGGTGACCGTAGACGAATTCGATGCGACGACCTTCCGGTGTGCCGCCGGCTTTCAGATATTCGTGCCAGATGGGGCCGATCTGGTCCCAAGGAAGCGGAAGAACGAGTTTCTTGCGCGGATAGTGGTTGCGCATTTCCTTGCCGAAAGCCATGCCGGCCGTTTTTGGCAGATGAACATAGATGTGAACGTAATAAGGCTGCCAGAGACCCGCGTGAATGAAATCATGGGTGTTCGTGAACAGTTCGTCGAAGCTGGTCTGGCACTGAAGATTGCTCATAATTTATTCCACGGTTTCTTTTTTGACCTTCATGAAGAGGCCATTGATCATTGCTTTGTTCAGTTCACAGCGCAAAGACAGCGGAAGCTTGTAGCGCTTCATCTGCATGTTGCGGTTGACCGCGTAAGAAAACCAATCCCAGAACCCGAGGGTCTTGTGATAGTAGGCCTGGTTGCGCGCGCCGTAGCGATACTTCCATAGGTTACCCTTGTTGACCAAGCCGAAATTTACGCCTTCGTTCTTCTCGAGGTCGTGGTGCACCAGGCTGTCGAGAACGTAGATGCCGGGATAGCCTCTGGCGAGCCGCTTGGTGTACTCGACGTCGTCGAACCAGATGAAAAACTCCGAGATCGGCAGCCCGACCTGCTTGACCTTGCCCCGTGGAATGAGGACGGAAACGAAGGAGCAGTGCTTGATCAGCATGTACTGCCGCTTCTCGGGGTCATAATGGCGCGGCCAGTCCCAGACCGGTTCGGGGATGTTCATCTCGCACAGATCGTCATGCCACTTGACCAGGGAGCAGGCGAAGCCGGGCACGAAGCCGGATTTCTCGGCCGCGCCTTCATATCCGGCGACCAGCTTTTCCAGCGCGTCGGGATAGGCGTAGCAATCGTCATCCATGACCCAGATCATGTCGGCCCCGGTCTGGTAGGCCTCCCTGATGCCCTTGTTGAAGCCGCCGGCACCGCCGGTGTTCTCCTTGGAGCGGATGTTCTGGATCTTCGGATTGTTGGCGGCCAGTTCGGCGAGATACTCGTCCGTACCGTCGGTCGACGCGTTGTCGATGATGACGACCTGTTCGATCGGATGGGTCTGTGCCAGCACATGGTCGATCGTGTGCTTGACCTTCTCAAGACGATTGAACGTCACGATAACGGCGGTGACAGTTGTTTTCTGCAAGGGTCCGGTCCTGTTCAGCGGGCGGGCTGATCGTAGATTTCCGCCAACACGTCGGCGTAATTGGGAGAGGCGAGGATGGCCTTGGCCTTTTCGGCCTGCTCGGCGTTCATTTCATCGTAGAACGCCTTGTCTTTTACCAGCCGGGTCACTTTATCAACAAGCTGGTTGGCGCATGCCTTGGTGTGGCGCGGGACGAGCAGCGGATCGGCCACGATCTCACGCTGCGCTCCGACCTCGGTGGAGATGACCGTCAGGCCGCTCAGTACGGCTTCGTAGGCGATCAGCGTCAGTCCTTCGTTTTCGGACGGGACGACGATGATGTGGTGGTCTTCCATCAGCTTGAGGACGTCGGCGTGCGCGACGTTGCCGAGGAAGTTGATTTTCGATCCGAGACCGGCGCGTTCGCAGTAGCGTTCGGTCATTTTCTTCAGCGGTCCGGAGCCGGCCATGGTGACCGAGAAGTTCACCTTGCGCTGGGTCAGCCGGTAGGCCAGGTCGACCAGAATGAAGGGCCGTTTCTGCTGCACCATGCGGCCGACAAACAGGATCTTGAGTTCCTTTGCGATCTCTTCGTGCGGGCGCGGCGGTTTGAACTCGTGCGCGTGGTCCTTGTTGATGAGGTAACCGAGACGGATGTTGTCATCGGCGATGCCGAACTGGTCGGCGTAATAGTCGTGCAGCTCCTTGCTGATGATGTGCTGCATGTCGATGTAGTTCTTGAACACCCCCGATATCCGGCAATAGCCGCCGTCGCGATGCTCGATGATGTGGGTGCTGGAGACCACCTTCGTCTTCGGGAAGAAGGTTTTGATCATCGGCAGCGCGCCGTACATCGTGTTGCAGTGATGCAGGTGCAGGATCTCCGGGTCGAAATAGTGGAACAGCGACAGATAGAACCGGCGCCAATGCGGACGCGGCAACAGGCGGTTCAGGCAGAAGGTGTGATCCGCGATATCGCGCACCATCTCCTCATGGGTTTCCTTGCCGCGCTTGTCGGTCACGCAGATCGTGTAATAGCCCTTTTCCTTCGCCGCCCGGATCGCGTCGATGCCACAGCTTTCTGCGCCGCCGGTATCGAGCCAGTGCAGGGCAATGACGGCGACGGGCTTGTTGTCGGGATTGATGTCGCCGCGGCCGGTCGGCGTCATGTCTTCACGCCGCGCGATCTGGTAATGATTGCGCTTCAGCGGGTTATGGCGGTGCTTGGCGCGGCGGCGGGAAATGAAGCGGTCGATCAGACGCTGGTGCTGGGTGTCGGCGAACATCGGGCGGGTGTGCAGCAGCCGGTTTACCAGCTTCTGTTTGACCGTCTGGTCCTCGGTCTGGAAAAACGGATCGATCGGGAACGGCAGCGTCACGTAGAGCAGGTTCTTGCGGACGTGGTTCGATGTGTGGTCGTTCGGCTGGAAGCCGCTGTTGTCGGCGGAGACGTGATAGATCAGCCCTTCGTCGACGAAAATCCGGTCGGGGAGCTGATCGGTCTCGAAGATCGCCGGGTTGCCCTTCGACTGGTTGTCTTCCTTGAAGTAGAAAAGGTCGGTCCGCTGCGAAAGATTGAGGATGCTGTAGACGAGGGCATCGTCGAAAATCCGCTTTTCCAATCGCTCGCGGTGCTGTTCGAGCTCCGGCGGGAAAAGGCTCTGGCGGTCGATAATTCTCACTTTATTCCCCCGTCCGACTGACCGGGTCTTTCCGGCCTGGATGAATTGACGCTCGTCTGGCCCCGTATCGTCAGAACGACATGTGGCCGGGCACGAAGGCCTTCGGCCCATCGCCTTCGGTCAACCCGTCCTTGATGTGTTGTGCTGTCTGCAATGCGCGCGCGATCGTCACGTCCATGTCGAGATAGGAATACGTACCAAGGCGCCCAACGAAGGTCACGCCCTTTTCCTGCTCGGCGCGGGCGACGTATTTCGCCAGCATTTCCTTCTCCTGCACGAGGCGGATCGGATAGTAGGGGATGTCGTTTTCCCCGCAGGCGCGGCTGTATTCGCGGAAGGCGACCGTCTTGTCGAAGCTCTTGGCTTCCCACGGTGCAAAGTGCTTGTGCTCGGCGATGCGCGTGAAAGGCACCTCGTAGTCGCAGTAGTTGATCACCGCGGTGCCCTGGAAGTCGCCATCGGCGTCGACACGCTCGAAGTCGAGGGTGCGGTAGCCGAGGCGGCCGAGATCGTAGTTGAAATAGCGGTCGAGCGGGCCGGAATAGACGATGTGCCGGAACTCTTCGTCGAGGTCCTCGAAGCGGGTATCGAGACGCAGCTCGACGCCGGGGACATCGAGGATCTTGGCGACGATCTCGGTGTAGCCTTCCTTCGGCATGCCCTGGAAGGGGTGGTTGAAATAGTTGTCGTCATAGCTGAAGCGAAGTGGCAGGCGCTTGAGGATCGACGCCGGCAGCTCGGTCGGCTCGACGCCCCACTGCTTGCGGGTATAGCCGCGGAAGAAGGCCTGGTAGAGGTCGTTGCCGACGAAGCGCAGCGCCTGTTCCTCGAAGGTCTGCGGATCCTCGATGTCGGTGCGGCCGATGCTCTCGATATGGGCGGCGGCCTCGGCCGGCGAGAAGGTGGTGCCGAAGAACTGGTTGATGGTGTGCAGGTTGATCGGCAGCGAATAGACCTTGCCGCCGCTGATCGCCTTCACCCGGTTCACATAGGGCATCATCTCGGTGAAGCGGCGGATGTAGTCCCAGACCTCTTCATTGTCGGTGTGGAAGATGTGTGGCCCGTATTTGTGGACCATCACGCCGCTCGTCTCGTCGCGCTCGGTGTGGCAGTTGCCGGCGATGTGCTCGCGTTCGTCGATGACGAGGCACTGATGACCGGCCTCGGCCAGTTCCCGCGCAATGACAGCGCCGCTGAACCCGGCTCCGACGATACAGATGCGTTTCATGAAGGTCGTTCCTAGCTGTCTTCGACTGCCGATCGACACAAACAGTCGACCAATGTTCATGCTGGCCATTGCTGACGCGCACGTCCCGGGCTTGGGCCTCCGGGCATCTGGTTTCCCGTCCGCGCAACTCCCACCCTGCCGCTCGGATCAGCCAGCAGGCGCGGGCAATCGCGCAAACCCATGCTGCGCTGCAATCCGCGGCCCCATTCCTCTAACTTTGGTCCCGCGACGTCAAGGTCCAACGGGTTGCATACGGGTCATTTCTCATGCGCGGGAACATGGACATGAAAAAGGCGGGCCTGAGCCCGCCTTTTGATATTCGCCTGCCGCGTCCGGCTTATTTGCGCAGCGCGTCGACGCCCGGCAGGGGTTTGCCCTCGAGCCATTCGAGGAAGGCGCCGCCTGCCGTCGAGACGTAGGAGAACTTGTCGCCGACGCCGGCGTGGTTTAGGGCCGCGACCGTGTCACCGCCGCCGGCGACCGACAAGAGCTTGCCGGCCGAGGTCAGCGAGGCCGCGTGACGGGCAGCGGAAACGGTGGCGCGGTCGAACGGCGAGAACTCGAAAGCGCCGAGCGGGCCGTTCCAGACCACGGTCTTGGCGCCGTCGAAGGCCTTCATCACTTCAGCCAGCGTATCGGGGCCGACGTCGAGGATCATCTGATCGCTCGGGATCGCGTCGACGGCGACGACATCGGTGTCGGTGCCGTTCTCGAGCTTGGCGGCGACAACGGCGTCGACCGGAAGCACCAGCTTGCAGTTGGCCTTTTCGGCAGCCACCTGGATCGCCCGGGCGGTGTCGGCAAGGTCATGCTCGCACAGCGATTTTCCGACGTCGATATCGTCAGCGGCGAGGAAGGTGTTGGCCATGCCGCCGCCGATGACCAGTGCGTCGACCCGTGCAACCAGGTTCTGCAACAGGTCGATCTTGGTCGAGACCTTGGCGCCGCCGACCACGGCGACGACCGGGCGTTCCGGCTTGCCAAGCGCGGCTTCGAGCGCATCGAGCTCTTTCTGCATGGCGCGGCCGGCGCAGGACGGCAGCAGATGGGCGAGGCCCTCGGTCGAGGAGTGCGCGCGGTGCGCGGCGGAGAAGGCGTCGTTCACATAAACGTCGCCATTCTCGGCGAGCGCCTTGGTGAAGTCGGCGTCGTTCTTTTCCTCGCCTGCGTGGTAGCGGGTGTTTTCGAGCAGCAGGACGTCGCCGTCGTTCATCGCGGCGATTGCGGTCGCGGCGGGTTCGCCGACGCAGTCGGAAGCGAAGGCAACTGGCTTGCCGAGGCGTTCGGCGAGCGGAACCGCGATCGGCTCAAGCGACATATCCGGCTTGCGCTCGCCCTTCGGGCGGCCGAAATGGGCCAGCAGGATGACCTTGCCGCCCTTGGCCGAAATATCGTTGATGGTCGGCAGAACGGCGCGGATGCGGGTGTCGTCGGAGACGGCGCCGTTTTGCATCGGGACGTTGAGGTCGACGCGGACAAGCACGCGCTTGCCGGCGAGGTCCATGTCATCGAGGGTACGGAAAGCGGACATGTCGGGATGCTCCTGACTTGGTGGGGCCGGCATTCCTGCGTGCCGCGCGAACCGGCCGTGCCGGAAATTCGCGGCGGGAATGCCCGCGCCGAACCAATCTTGCGAACGAGCTGCGGCCGCGGCTGCAGGTTCGCGTGACGTGCGGGCGCGGGGGCCGCAAAGCCCCCGCGCGCTGCGTTTTAGATGAGCTTCGCCATGGCGACGGCGGTGTCGCTCATGCGATTCGAGAAGCCCCACTCGTTGTCGTACCAGGACAGGATACGAACCAGCGTGCCGTCCAAGACCTTGGTCTGGTCCATGTGGAAGGTCGAGGAGTGCGGGTCGTGGTTGAAGTCGATCGAGACGTTCGGATCGAAGGTGTAGCCGAGCACACCCTTCAGCGGGCCGTCGGCGGCGGCCTTGATGGCCTCGTTGACTTCTTCCACCGTGGTGGCGCGCGACGCGATGAACTTCAGGTCGACGACCGAGACGTTCGGGGTCGGGACGCGGATCGCGACGCCATCCAGCTTGCCGTTCAGTTCCGGCACGACGAGGCCGATCGCCTTGGCGGCACCGGTCGAGGTCGGGATCATCGACATCGCCGCGGCACGGCCCCGATAGAGGTCCTTGTGCAGAGTGTCGAGGGTCGGCTGGTCACCGGTGTAGGAGTGAATGGTCGTCATGAAGCCCTTTTCAAGGCCGATGGCGTTGTTCAGGGTGTAGACGACGGGCGCCAGGCAGTTGGTGGTGCACGAACCGTTGGAGACGACGAGATCGTCGGCGGTCAGCGAGTCGTGGTTGACGCCGAACACGATCGTCTTGTCGGCGCCGGAGGCCGGGGCCGAGACGAGAACGCGCTTGGCGCCGGCTTCGAGGTGCATCGAGGCCTTTTCTTTGGCGGTGAAGATGCCGGTGCATTCCATCGCCACGTCGACGCCGAGTTCGCCCCACGGCAGTTCCTTCGGATCGCGGATCGCGGTGACCTTGATCGGCCCGCCGCCGACATCGATGGAATCGCCGTCAACCGTCACGGTGCCGGGAAAACGACCGTGCACGGAGTCGTAACGCACGAGGTGGGCATTGGTCTCGACAGGGCCTAGATCGTTGATGGCCACGACCTGGATATCGGTCCGACCAGATTCCGCGATCGCCCGAAGAACATTACGTCCAATACGACCGAAACCGTTGATTGCTACTTTTACGACCATCATTCACTCCCTCATGGCTGGGTGGCGCGATCCACCTTCGAACACATTCACAAGATGTTATATGACATGCTTATCTATGTGCAGAAGCGTGGTGACAATTCATTCCGTCCGGGGCGCGTCATTCTGCCGCTTCCAGAGTATTGCGGACTCTTTCAACGATCTGCTGCGGCGTAATCCCGAAATACTGGTACAAATCCGACGCCGGCGCGCTGGCTCCAAAGCCCGTCATGCCGACGAATATTCCGTTCTCTCCGATAAACCGGTCCCACCCCATGCGAACCGCCGCTTCGACGGCAACACGGATCGGAGCCGATCCGATCAATTCCGATTTGTAGTCGTTCGATTGCACTTCGAAAAGCTCGAAGCTGGGGACTGAGACAACTCGCGCAGGTATGCCGGCTTCGTCGAGCAGCTGTTTGGCCGCGAGGGCGATGGCAACCTCGGAGCCGGAAGCGAACAGGCTGACCATGGCATCGTCGGCGCTTGCAGCGATTTCATAGGCGCCGCGGGCCGAGCGGTTTTCGTTGTCGTACTGGCTGCGTACCGCCGGTACCGCCTGGCGCGTCAGGGCGAGAACGCTCGGGCGGTCACGGGCCTCAAGCGCCAGCTCCCAGCATTCCGCCGTCTCGGTCGGGTCCGCGGGGCGGAAGACGGTGATGCCCGGCATCGCGCGCAGGCTGGCCAGATGTTCGACCGGCTGGTGGGTCGGGCCGTCTTCGCCAAGGCCGATCGAATCATGGGTCAGCACGTAGATCACCCGCTGCTTCATCAGCGCGGAGAGCCGCATGGCGCCGCGGCAGTAATCGGAGAAGACGAGGAACGTGCCGCCATAGGGGATGAGGCCGCCGTGTAGCGCCATGCCGTTCATGGCGGCGGCCATGCCGTGTTCGCGGATGCCGTAGTGAATGTAGGTGCCCGCGAACTTGCCCGGCTCGATCGCCGTCATGTTCTTCGCGCGGGTGTTGTTCGAGCTGGTCAGGTCGGCGGATCCGCCGATCATGTCGGGGATACGGGTGGTGATGTCGTCGAGCACGAATTCCGAGGCCTTGCGTGTCGCAAGCGAGGGTTCCTCATAGAGGAAGCGGCCCTTGATCTCGCGCGTCGCGTCGGCAAGCCCGGCCGGCAGGTCGCCTCGCACGCGGCGTTCGAACTCGCCACGGGTCTCGTTGTCGAGGGCCTCGAAGCGCTTCTTCCATTCCTTGCGGGCGTGGCCCGACCGCAGGCCGGCAATGCGCCAGGCATCGCGCACATCTGCGGGAATCTCGAAGGGTGGGGCGTCCCAGTCGAGCGCCTTGCGCAGGTCGCCGATTTCCTTGGGGCCGAGCGGGGAGCCATGGACTGCGGCGCTGCCGGCGAGGGCCGGAGCGCCATATCCGATGGTGGTGCGGCAGGCAATCAACGTCGGGCGGCTGTTGTCGCGGGCTTTCTCGATCGCGGTCGCGATCTCCTGCGCGCTATGGCCGTCGATGCTGACGGCGGTCCAGCCGGAGGCCTCGACGCGGCGCATGATGTCGTCGGACGAGGTCAGCGAGGTCGGGCCGTCGATCGATACCTGGTTGTCGTCGAACAGCACGATCAGCCTGGAAAGCCGCAGATGGCCGGCGAGCGAAATCGCTTCCTGGCTGATGCCCTCCATGAAATCGCCATCGGAGGCGAGCACATAGGTGTGGTGATCGACGATGTCGTCGCCGAAATTCGCATTCATGATGCGCTCGGCGAGCGCCATGCCCACCGCGGTGGCGAGCCCCTGGCCGAGCGGGCCGGTGGTGGCTTCGATGCCGGCGCCATGGCCGAATTCGGGATGGCCGGCGGCATTGCTGCCGAGCTTGCGGAACGCTTTCAGTACGTCGATCGGGAAGTCTTCGTAGCCGAGCAGATGGAGCGCGGCATAGAGCAGCATCGAACCATGGCCGGCCGACAGCACGAAGCGGTCGCGATCGGGCCAGTTCGGATGGGTGGGATCGAATTTGAGGAAGCGGGTGAACAGGACGGTGGCGATGTCGGCGGCGCCGAGCGGCAGGCCGGGATGTCCGGACTTGGCTTCCTCGACGGCATCAGCGGCGAGGAACCGGATCGCGTTGGCCATCCGGGCTTGTTTGGCGAAGTCGGTCATCCGAATCTCCCGGGATGCTCGATGGCGGTCGCAGGACGACTCGATGAGTCTGCGAAGCTGCCTCGGACGCCGGATGGACCCACGAGGCCCCGCGTCCACCCTTGGGCAAAGCCCACCGACTGATAACAGGACAGGGTGCGGAGTCAACGTGTTCGACGATGGTTCCTGTGTGGAGCCTGAAGTTGGCATTGACGCTTGCGCGACGCGGTGCCTAACATCGCCGCGTTTTTTTCCGGTCGATTTCGATACTCATTGCGGCCGGTTTTCTGCCGTCGAGCGGGCCCGTCGGACAGGCGGGGAACGGCGGTCCGGGGGATGCGGCGGACCTTTGGTTCCGGTCTTTGCGGTGGAACAGCGCGGAAGCGAAAGGGTTTTTTGATGGCGGAGACGTCGCGGGTGCAATCGGCATTGCAGCGTTTCGAAAAAGCTCTCAACGCTCTCGAGGAGGCGGTCGAGCTGCGCCTCGAAATGGATCAGCGTTTTTCCGGCATCGATGACGAATTGCAGCGCCTCAGCGAGGATCGGTCGCGGCTGGCGCAAGATCTCGATACCGAGCAGGCGCGTTCGACGCGGCTGGAAGAGACCAATCGCGAGGTGTCGCGACGTCTCGTTTCGGCGATGGAATCGGTCCGTTCGGTGCTCGAGGCCCATGACGGCTGACGGGCTGCCAGCAGCGGCTTCGGGGAATAGGGACGGGAGCGGGATTTGGCGCAGGTCAGCGTAACCATCAACGGCAAGCAGTACCGCATGGCCTGCGACGACGGCGAGGAAGAGCGGCTGTTCGGCCTGGCGCGCCGGTTCGACGGCTATGTCGATGAACTGCGCGGCAGCTTCGGCGAGATCGGCGATCAGCGGCTCACCGTGATGGCGGGCATCATGGCGCTCGACCAGCTCGTCGAGGCGGAGCGCAAGCTGCGCGACCTGGAAGCCGAACTGCAGGCGATGAAGGAAACCCGCACCAGCATCATCAACCGGCAGGAAGAGGCGGAAAAGGCGATTGCCGAGCGTCTCGATGCGGCCGCCGGGCGTATCACCGCGCTTGCCGCCAATCTCGGCAAGGGCGAGAAGCCGGTCGCGGGATAAGCCGCAGCGCTGTATTTCCTTGGATATCAAAGTGTTGTGGAGGCGCGCCGGTGGCGTGTCCTCGCGATGTCACGACATGCTGGCGTTTCGTGCCGGCGAGGCCTATATGAGGTTTTGGCGTTGCTGCGCGGTGCGTGCGGAATTCTATCCCCGGGGCCTTATCGATCCTAATGGGAGCTGTACCTGATTAGGCCCGTGGGCTTTTTCAAACGGCGCCCACCTACACTGTAGGTTTCCCGGGATCGTCAATTCACACGGCCGAGGTGGCTTCGCCAGCTTTTGCATTTTTCACCGCCGGGCATTTCCCGGCGTGGTTTGCTCTCCAGACCCTGCGATTGCCTTGCCCGAACGCTCGCCAGACACCGACGACCGCAAAGCGCTGAAGGCCGATTTGCGCCGTGCGGCGCTCGGACGACGGGCCGCGATCGAGGCGGCCGGTCGCGATGCGGCGGTCGCCACGCTTGCCGCGAGAGCCGCCGAGCTTGGACCGGTTGCCGGCAAGATCGTTTCCGGCTTCTGGCCGATCCGCGACGAGATCAATCCGCGTCCGCTGATGGCGGCGCTTGCCGCGCTCGGCGCCGAGCTGGCGCTTCCTGCTGTCGTCGACCGGGAGACCATCGTGTTCCGCCGCTGGCGCGAGGGGGAGCCCCTTGTTGCCGGCGGATTCGGCACATTGGCGCCCGGGGCAGATGCCGAGACGGTTGACCCGGACGTCATGCTGGTGCCGTTGGCCGCCTTCGATGTCGCCATGCAGCGCATCGGCTACGGCGCGGGGCACTACGACCGGGCGATCGACCGTCTGCAGAAGGCCGGTCGGAGACCGCGATTGATCGGCGTGGCCTTTTCGTGTCAGGAAGTGCCGCAGATTCCGGCCGAACCGCACGACGAGCCGCTCGACATGGTTTTGACGGAGAACGGTATCGTCGCGCCTGCGGCGACTTGAGGAGACGACTCGATGCGTTTTTTGTTTCTCGGTGACGTGGTCGGACGGGCCGGACGTGTGGCCGTGATCGACCGGTTGCCGGGGCTGATCGCCGAGCATCGTCTCGATTTCGTCGTCGTCAACGGCGAGAACGCCGCCGGCGGTTTCGGCATCACCGAGGATATCTGCCAGCAATTCGTCGATGCCGGCGCCGATGTGGTCACGAGCGGCAATCATGTCTGGGATCAGCGCGAGGCGCTTGTCTTTATCGAGCGCCAGGACCGGTTCCTGCGCCCGGCGAACTATCCGGCGGGCACGCCAGGCCGCGGCGCGGGGCTGTTCATCGCCCGAAACGGCGCGCGCGTGCTGGTCGTCAATGCGCTTGGCCGTGTCTTCATGGACGGTCTCGACGACCCCTTTGCCGCCGTTGAGCGCGAGCTTGCCGCCTGTCCGCTCGGCGAACAGGCCGATGCGGTGTTCATCGACATGCATGCCGAGGCGACCAGCGAAAAGCAGGCGATGGGGCATTTCGTCGACGGGCGCGCCAGCGCGGTCGTCGGTACGCACACCCATGTGCCGACCGCCGATCATCAGATCCTGACCGGCGGGACCGCCTATATGTCGGATGCCGGCATGTGCGGCGACTACGATTCCGTGCTCGGCATGGACAAGGAAGAGCCGGTCAACCGCTTCACCAAGAAGATCCCGCGTAGCCGGTTTTCGCCCTCCGACGGCGAGGCGACGGTGGCCGGTGTCGCCATCGAGATCGACGACGCGTCGGGCCTTGCGACCCATATCGCGCCGCTTCGCCTTGGCGGACGACTCGAACAGGCGTTGCCGCCTTTCTGGCACTGAGCGCACGAAAACACCGGTATTGTTTGCAGGCCGATCAATAGAACGCGCCGAATGGCTGGATTTCCGGCGCTGCGTTTTCTATAAGCGCGGGCAGATTTCTTTCGGTTACGCCGCGAACTGGGGTTTGAGCCCCCATAGCGCGGGAGGCGCGAGCTGCCTCTGTCCGGGTTTCCGGCGTCACCGCCACTGACGAGAGACGGGTATGGCCGGACATTCACAATTCAAGAACATCATGCATCGCAAGGGGCGGCAGGACGCCGTCCGCTCCAAGCTGTTTTCCAAGCTGTCGAAGGAAATCACGGTCGCCGCGAAGGTCGGCGGGCCGGATGCGGACTCCAATCCGCGCCTGCGGCTGGCAATCCAGAACGCCAAGGCGCAGTCGATGCCGAAGGACAACATCGAGCGTGCGATCAACAAGTCGCAGGCGGGCGATGCCGAGAGCTACGACGAAGTGCGCTATGAGGGCTACGGCCCGGGCGGCGTTGCCGTCATCGTCGAAGCGCTGACCGACAACCGCAACCGCACCGCGTCGAGCGTGCGTGCGGCGTTCTCCAAGAACGGCGGCGCGCTCGGTGAAACCGGCTCGGTCGCGTTCATGTTCGATCGCGTCGGCGAGATCGTCTACAAGCCGGAAGCCGGCGATGCCGACGCCATGCTGGAAGCCGCCATCGAGGCCGGCGCCGACGACGTGCAGTCCGACGAAGACGGCCACACCATCATCTGCGCTTTCGAATCCCTCGGCGAAGTCTCCACTGCGCTCGCCGACTCGCTCGGCGAGGCCGAATCCGTCAAGGCGATCTGGAAGCCGCAGAATCTCAATCCGGTGGACGAGGAAAAGGCCGGCACGCTGATGAAGATGCTGGGCGTTCTCGAAGATGACGACGACGTGCAGAACGTCTACGCCAATTTTGAAATTTCCGATGAGGTTATGGCGAAGCTGGAGCTGTAATCCGCTGCTGCGCATCGTGGCTGGAATTTCGAGGGGCGGGCCTGATGGTCCGCCCTTCTTGCATTCGGGACCGGTTTTGCAGGGGGCTGTGATGCGTGGAGGCCGGCATCACGCGATTGTTATGCGTTGAGCCGGGGTTCTGGAGCGCAGACCGCCCTCGGCATGTGGCATTTCCTGTTTTCTCACCAATAAAATGTCTGCATGACTTCGTCGCGCGGCCGGCTTCGCCGGGTGGCGGCGAACAGGGCTACAGGGTGGACAACGGGCGGATCTGGGGCGGTGTCGGACGACGAAACGCAGGTTAGCGGTAACGGCGGCAAAGGCGGTGGCTCGGGCGACGAGGGCGGTGGGCCGAATGGTGGTTCGCGCGGACCTCGCGGTCGACGTGGCGGCGATGCGGTCGGGCTCGGCCTTGTGCTTTTTGTGCTCGGCATTTGCGTCGGCTTTCCGCTGGCTGTCATCGGCTCGGAATTCCTGACCGAGAACGCCGGCCTCATCATCACCTTCGTGCTGATCTTCGTCGCCTTCGTCGGCATGCTCGGCATGCTGTTGTTGCTCTTTCGCCGGCGCATTCTCGGATACCTGTTCGGGATTTCCGTCACCACGCTCGACCAGTTCGCGCGGCCGCTGACGAAGACCACGCGGCACATCGCCGAACGCCAGCCGTCGGAGGCGGCGGATGCGGCGGAGGAACTGGTCAAGCTGATCCTGGCGCGCTGGGCGTGGGTGTCGTCGCGGCGCTGGCTGATCGCCTCGCTGACCGGGCTGCTTGCGGCGCTTGCGGCGCTGGCGGGCACCGCGCTTCTTTTCCGTCAGAACGAACTCATCGCCAGCCAACTCGTCCGTCTCGATCAGCAGAATGCCCTTCTGGTGCGGCAGAACGAGTTGGGCGCGAGCCAGGTCACCGGGCTTGGCCAGCAAAACGATCTGCTACGCACCCAGATCGAACTTGGCGAGGCGCAGCGCAGTGCCGGCATCCTGCCGTCGTTGCTCGACATTGGTTCGGACCTTGCCGAGGAAGTCGCGCGGCAACAGGCGGACGACAAGGAAACCCCGGTGGTGTTTCTGAGAGACCTTTCGAGCGGTCTGCGGGCGCGCATGGTGGCGGCGACCCAGGCTGCGCGGCCCTATCGCTATCTTCAGGGCGGGTCGGTGGACGCGCGCGATACCGACGCGCTGAACGGGCTGGCACTGGCGCGCCGTCCGGAAATTCTCGCCGACGCCCAGCGCAAGGCGTTGAAGGGTCAATCCTACGAAACCGAACTGATCGACCGGCCGGTCAGCCCGGAGCGCGGCATGGTCATCGCCATGCTGTTCGAGACGGGGATCTACGAAACCGAGCTGCTCTCCTTCCGTGGCGCGGATTTCTCCTTCGCACAGGTCAGTGTGCCGGTCGTCAATCTGATGTCGTTCACCTTCGCCCGGTTGCGTTTTGCCGATTTCAGCCGGCTGCAGCTCAATTCGGTGCGTTTCGGCGCGGCGGAGCTGGAGCACGCGCGGTTCCGCAACGCGACGCTCAACGCTTGCGACTTCGCCGGCATTCCGCATGATCAGGTGAAAGAGCCCTATCGCGGCGACCCGTCCGTGCCGGTGATGGAAACCAACATGGCCGGCGCGGACTTTGCCGGTTCGATGGTCATCCGCACGACCTTCGCGCGCGTCAACGGATTGGCGATCGATTTCGACGGGGCAGCGCTGATCGAGCCGGACTTCCGCGATGCTTCGATCGCCGGCAGCACGTTCCGAAACGCGCTGCTGCTGCGGCCGAATTTTTCCGGGGCGAACCTGAAAGCGGTCGATTTCGACGGCGCCATTGTGTTTGCCGAAGACTTTCTTGCGCGGGTGTCGGGGGCGGCTGTCCCGGAAACCTTCCGCGCCGATCGCTTCACGCTTGAGCGGATCGATCTGGCCGAGATCGGCAGTCACCCGCTCGGAGTTTCGTTCTCTGTCGCGACCGAAGGCATGGAGATCGGCGAGGCGGCCTACCGCATCAAGCGGGTGGGCGAGTTCCGCTAGTGATTACCGCAAAATTGCATCGAGCGCCGGAAGGCCGATGATCGCCGACAGGATGATCAGCGAGAACGCGATGCGGCGGTAGGTTTCCTCGGCGGCGTAGGGGAACAGCTTGTTGCCGGCGACCAATGCGAGGAAATAGATCGGCGCCAGCGCAAGACCGTGCAGCAGCGCTTCTTTCGTGAACAGGCCCTGCAGGAAGTAGTTGCTGCCCGAAAACACCGTCAGCACGGCGAAAAAGACGATGATGTTGGCACGCGCGATGGCCGCTGCCGCGCTCGACATCCAGAACAGGATCACCGGCGGGCCGGGAATGCCGGCAAAGCCGCCAAGGAAGCCGGCCGTTGCGCCAACGCCAAGCACGAGCGGCGTCGGCGGCTTGGAGCGGTAGCGCCAGCCGGACCACAGCACGAGCGCAAAGCCGAGGGTCAGCAGGCTGATTGCCCAGCGCGCCGGAACCGGATCGGCATAACGCAACGCGGCGACGCCGAGCGGCAGGGCGACGAAAGCACCGACCAGCATCGGGCGGATGGTCTTCCACGTGCAGCGCTTCAGCGCCGGGATGACGATCGGCGCGGTCGGCAGCGTGTCGATCGCCCAGGCGATGACGATGGCCATCAACGGGTCGATGACGCTGGAGGCGACCGGCATGAAGATAAGCCCGGTGCCGAACCCCGAAAATCCGCGCACCAACCCCGCCGTGACGACGGCAAGGGCGAGAACGGCAAAAGCCGGTTCGAAAACGAACGACATGGGTGTGGTGTCCGGTCTTAAGGGTTGTGGCGTTTGCGGGTGCGCATTCGGACAATTGCGGCTCGGCAAGCCGCTCCGTGCGTTCCGTTGTATCAGGCTTCGCCGTACCGGATAGGTATTAGAACCAGAAAATCGGCCAGCGCTGGTCGTTGAACAGATTGTTGGAGACGAGCGAGACGCAGACCAGCACGACGGCGCCCAGCGCAACCGGATACAGAACGTAGAGAAAGCCGAGCGCGTGGATCTGCGGTGAGGCGACGACGGCGATCAGCGCGGACGCACCACCGGGCGGGTGAACGCTGCGGGTCGCCTGCATGGCGACGATGGCAAAGGAAACGGCGAGGGCGGCGGAAAACCAGTTCGCGTCGCCGACGAGTTTGAAGGCCGCCACGCCGATTGCCGCCGATATCATGTGGCCGACAACGACGTTGTAGGGCTGGGCGAGCGGGCTCGATGGCGCGCCGAAGACGAGCACGGCGGTGGCGCCGAAAGCACCGATGACGAAGGTCAGATCGGCGTCGCTCAGGAAAAACTGGTCGATGGCGGCAAGGAGGCCAATGCCGAGCAGCGCGCCCACGAGACTGCGGATCATCTGCGACACGGGCGGGCGCGGCGAGTGACGATGCTGCTTGCGGTGCGGCTCGGTCATGGAAGCGGCGAATCCTGCCCAATAATTCATCTTCGTTGCCTTGTTATTGTGCATTTGGAAATTGCGCCAGTCCCTTTGCGTACGAAGATCGAACTTTCTTGAGGCTGTTCCGGCGAATTGCGTTTTGCCGCGAAACTTCGCAGACCGGTTTCGGGACTACACTGGGGCGATTCGGCCGCAACGGTTTTCGGACAGGCATGACCACGACCACTCGCATCATCGGTATCGATCCGGGGCTTCGGCGCACAGGCTGGGGCGTAATCGAGGTGACCGGCTCGCTGCTGACCTTCGTCGATGCGGGCACGGTGAAGGCGCCGCTCGACGGTGAACTCGCCGCGCGGCTGCTGGTGCTGCATCGGGAGCTGAGCGTGGTTCTGGAGCGCTTCGCGCCGGAAGAGGCCGCCGTCGAGCAGACCTTCGTCAACAAGGATGCGGCGGCGACGCTGAAGCTCGGTCAGGCGCGCGGCATCGCGCTCTTGGTTCCGGCGCAGGCCGGCTTGAGCGTTGCCGAATACGCGCCGAACGCGGTGAAAAAGACCATTGTCGGCGTCGGGCATGCCGACAAGAAGCAGATCCGCATGATGGTCAAGATGCTGCTGCCGAAGGCGACCTTCGACAGCGACGACGCGGCGGACGCGCTGGCAATTGCGCTCTGCCACGCGCAGCACAGGAAGGTCCTTGGCCGCGCGGGCTGACGGTCTGATGGTGGCCGGAAGGTATTCTCAGTTCGACAGATCGCAGAGGAAGTAGGGCACGCCGTCGGACGTCTTGCCGATCTTGACGCTGTCGGGCGAAAACGCTCCCATTGGGTCGTTCTTCAGCAATATTGCGCGGGAGCGCTTTTCGTCCGCGCCGAACGTCGCGTCGACCTGTTCAGCCGTCGCAGCAAACAGTACCTGCCAACCGTAAATGCCGTTTTCCTTGCCGAGGAAATAGGTGATGCCGCTCAGCGGCAGACCCTTCCAGGTCGCGGTCACGGGCACGGAGATCAGATAGTGATCCTCGCGGTCCTGGATATCGGCGCCGCCGATGGCATCCTTGACCCGCGGCGGAACGCGGATCATGCCGCTACCGGCCGCCTCGTCGGCGAGCGACTGCGTGAAGTCCTCGAATTCCGACGACATCTGGCAGCCGTTGAGCATGCCGCCCAGGAATCCATCGAGCGATTGCGCGGTGGCGGCGGTGGCGCCTGCCGCCAGGAACAGAGCCGCAAACCAAATCGTGCGCATGTGAATGCCTCCCATTCACCCCAGCACCGTATCGGGTTCGATTGTGTCGCGTTTGGCAAGTGCGCGGAATGTCCCGGTGGAATGAAAACTGCATTTGCCGGATCGATTTCGGCTCGCTGCGGGACGGGTGCAGGCTGTGCAAAGAAAGCTTTCGTTCTTGACATGTTCTCACGCGCGAACGAAGCTGGCGGCGCGTTTCGCGCTTTCGCTTCACCCGGCTTCGGCCTCTTGATCGGCACGTCATGATTGGAAAACTGAA
This sequence comes from Hyphomicrobiales bacterium, assembly GCA_002869065.1. Taxonomy (NCBI): domain Bacteria; kingdom Pseudomonadati; phylum Pseudomonadota; class Alphaproteobacteria; order Hyphomicrobiales; species Hyphomicrobiales bacterium. The sequence goes on along the minus strand of PKTR01000007.1, from coordinate 92,820 downwards.
AGGCATCGTCGACAGTTTCGGCGACGATACCGTGATCCTCGATGTCGGCGGGGTCGGCTACGAAGTGTTCTGCCCGGCCCGCGTGCTGCAGTCGCTGCCGTCGGCGGGGGAGGCGGCGTCGCTTTCCATCGAGACTGTGGTGCGCGAGGACATGATCCGGCTCTACGGCTTCCTGTCGGCGAGCGAGCGCGAATGGTTCCGCCTGTTGATGACGGTGCAGGGCGTTGGCGCCAAGGTGGCGCTCGCCGTGCTCGGTGTGTTGAAGCCGGGCGATCTGGCGTCGGCGATTGCGTTGAAGGACACCGCGCAGATTTCGCGCGCGCCGGGGGTCGGCAAGAAGGTTGCCGAGCGCATCTGCTCCGAGCTGAAGGAAAAGGCGCCGGGCTTTGCCGATGTCGATCCGGGTCTGGTGCAGCTTGCCGGCGATCTGGAAGACAAGCGCGCGCCGCAGCCTGTCGCCGATGCCGTCTCGGCTCTCGTCAATCTCGGCTATGCGCAGGTGCAGGCGAGCGCGGCGGTCGCGGCTGCGCGCCGTGAGGCTGGCGAAGAGGCAAATACGCAGACGCTGATCCGGCTGGCGCTCAAGGAACTGGCGAAGTGACGGCAGCGCTGACCATCGTTGCCGAGACGGATGCCGGACGGATCGCATCCTTCCTGCGCCAGCGGCGCGGCTCTGCGCCGCTCTATGCCGAGGGGAAAGTCTACGCGCCGGACGCGGTCGAAGCTGTGCGCGGGCGCGACAAGCAGGAACTGACCAAGGTCTTCGCAACCTTCATCGTCGAGGGTGACACCTGCCGGCTCTTGTCGCTCGACAGCCTCGATACACGCGAGGGGGCGGGCACCGCGCTTGTCGCGCATCTCCTGTTCGAGGCGAGGAAACGCGGCTGTGCGCGGCTGCGCGCCGTCATCGGCAATGACGCGACGGAGGCGCTACGTTTCCTGCAGAAGCGGGGCGGGCGGATCGTTGCGCTTACCCCCGGCAGCCTCGACGAAGCGCGCCAGAGACATCCCGATATCCCCTTGACCGGTCGCGACGGGCTTCCCATGCGGGACGAGATCGCGTTGGAATGGAGCCTATGACCGACCGACTCATCAGCGCCGACGAACGCCCGGAAGACGCGGACGCCAGTCTGCGGCCGCAAACGCTCGACGATTTCGTCGGTCAGGCGCAGGCGCGATCCAATCTGAAAGTCTTCATCGAGGCGGCCCGCAGCCGTTCCGACGCGCTCGATCACGTGCTGTTCGTCGGCCCGCCGGGGCTCGGCAAGACGACGCTGGCGCAGATCGTGTCGCGCGAACTCGGCGTCAATTTCCGCGCCACCTCCGGCCCGGTGATCGCCAAGGCGGGGGATCTCGCGGCGCTTTTGACCAATCTGGAAGAGAACGATGTGCTCTTCATCGATGAGATCCACCGGCTCAATCCGGCGGTCGAGGAAATCCTCTATCCGGCGATGGAGGATTTCCAGCTCGACCTGATCATCGGCGAGGGCCCGGCGGCGCGCTCGGTGCGGATCGATTTGTCGAAATTCACGCTGGTTGGCGCGACAACCCGGCTCGGGCTTCTGACGACACCCCTGCGCGACCGGTTCGGCATCCCCGTGCGGCTCGAATTCTACACGGTCGCTGAACTCGAACACATCATCAAGCGCGGCGCGCGGATCATGGGCATCGGCATGACCGAGGATGGCGCGCGCGAGATCGCGACCCGTTCGCGCGGTACCCCGCGTATCGCCGGGCGGCTGCTGCGGCGGGTGCGCGACTTTGCCTCCGTTGCCGGCAAGGACGCCATCGACCGCGAGGCGGCGGATACGGCGCTACGCCGGCTCGACGTCGACGGAATGGGGCTCGACATGCTCGACCGGCGTTATCTCACCATGATCGCGGAGAATTTCGGCGGCGGCCCGGTTGGCATCGACACGATTGCAGCCGCCCTGTCGGAACCGCGGGATGCGATCGAGGAAATCGTCGAGCCGTTCCTCATTCAGAAGGGCTTCGTGCAGCGCACCCCGCGCGGACGCTTGCTGACGCCGCGCGCCTTTTCCCATCTCGGGCTGGCCATGCCGGCCGGCAATGCGGCACAATACGACCTGTTGCAGACGTTCTCGAACGGATCCGACGGGGAGGATTGAAGACCCTGATCGACATGGACCAACGGCTTGCCGACATTCCGGTGATGGCCAGGAGGCCGGACCGGATCGCGGCTGCGACCTACAATCTGTGGCGGCGTGCGCGCGGCCGCTGGGGGTCGCCGATGCGGCTCGAGCTGCCGGGGCTGAAGGAAATGGTGATGGTGCTGTCGGACAAGCACTGGGTGTGCGCCGACGCGACCAAATACGACATGCCGATCCTCGCCTGGGTCGATCTCGAGGACGACGGACGGACGGCCCTTCATACCGATGTCGTGTGCCGGGTGAACTACTATCACTTCGCGGCGTCGGCCCTGCGCGGACGGGCGCTGTCGGTGATGGAATCGGAGCTTGAGGCGCGGCTGCGCGCCGACGACTGAGCGGTATGGGACAGGGTGCGATGAGTGCAGATGGCGTGCCGGACGAATGGCCGGATCTGGCCGGGCGGATCGAGAACGGGCGGCATGTTCTGGCGGTGCGCGTCTACTATGAGGACACCGATTTCTCCGGCGTCGTCTATCATTCCAACTATCTGAAATTCATGGAGCGCGGCCGCTCCGATTTCCTGCGTCTGCTCGGCGTGCACCATAACGAACTGGCCGATGGCGACGGCCCGCCAGCGGTTGCCTTCGTCGTCCGCCATATGGAGATCGATTTCCGCGCGCCGGCGCGGATCGACGACGTGCTGACGGTGACGACCTGGTCGCGCGAGATCCGCGGCGCGCGCTTCTTCATCGATCAGACGGTGTCGCGCGGTGGCGACATTCTGATCGCCGCGGCGGTGACGGCGGCGGCCATCGATGCGCGCGGACGGCCGGTGCGATTGCCCGCCGAACTTCGCGCCCGGCTCGAAAAGCCTTCAAACCCGGGCCCGAATCCGTAATCTTAAGGCTACATTAACCCTGACAATGTCTTGCTCGATCCGGTGTGCCGCCAGACCTTTGCCTCAGGCCGTAGTTCCTAGTTTTGACAAAATTAACGGTCAGAGAGGCGCCTGCATTCGCAGTACGACTTGTCATTGCCAGGCGGCCCGAGCAAGTGATCGGCAAACGAGACGCCGGGGACTTTGGTTCTGGTTTGATTGCTCGTTCGATTGCTAGACGGATGAAAGGTTCTCCAAGATGAATCCGATGGATGTGGCCCAGTCGGCGATTGCCGCCCCTGTTGGCGACCTGTCCCTGATCAGCCTGTTCTGGGACGCGCATATCGTCGTCAAGATCGTGATGATCGGGCTGCTTCTGGCATCTGTGTGGTGCTGGGCGATCATTGTCGACAAGTCGATCCTGTACACGCGCACCAAGGTGCAGATGGACCGGTTCGAGAAGATCTTCTGGTCGGGCCAGTCGCTCGAGGAGCTGTACCGGACGCTGTCGGCGCGGGCCAACAACGGTCTGGCCGCGGTGTTCGTCGCGGCGATGCGCGAGTGGAAGCGCAGCCACGAGGGCGGACGGCCTGCCATCGGCGGTCTCAACATGCGCGTCGACAAGGTGCTCGACGTGACGATCACGCGCGAGATGGAAACGCTCGAGCGGCGGCTTCTGGTGCTGGCGACGGTCGGCTCGGCCTCGCCCTTCATCGGCCTGTTCGGCACGGTGTGGGGCATCATGACCAGCTTCCAGGCGATCGCGGCGTCGAAGAACACCAATCTCGCGGTCGTCGCGCCGGGTATCGCGGAAGCGCTGTTCGCGACCGCGCTCGGGCTGCTCGCCGCCATCCCGGCCGTCATCGCCTACAACAAGTTTTCCTCCCAGGTGAACCATCTCGGTTCGCGCATGGAAGCCTTCGCGGACGAGTTTTCCGCCATCCTGTCGCGGCAGATCGACGAGCGGAGCTGAGCCATGGGCGCAGGACTGCAAAGCTCGGGCGGCAGTGGCGGACGGCGTCGTGGACGCCGGCGCCGTTCGGCGCCGATGAGCGAAATCAACGTCACGCCGCTCGTTGACGTCATGCTGGTGCTGCTGATCATTTTCATGGTCGCCGCGCCGCTTTTGACCGTCGGCGTGCCCATCGACCTGCCGGAAACGCGGGCCAAACCGATGGAGGGCGACACCGAGCCGATCACCATCTCGATCAAGGGCAGCGGCGAGATCTTCATGCAGGAAACGCCGATCGAGGCTGACGAGGTGGTCGCCAAGCTGATGGCGATCGCGCAGAACGGCTATGAAGAGCGCATCTATGTGCGCGGCGATCAGGATGCCGACTACGGCACCATCATGAAGGTGATGGGCCGGATCAGCGCGGCAGGATTCAAGCGGATCGGGCTGGTTACGCTGGAAGAGCAGGGCGGCTGATCATGCGCGTCGGGCTCGTCGTATCGACCGTCGGCCATACGGTGGTGCTGTTGTGGGGTCTGGTGGCCCTGCCGCAGGCGGATCCGTTTGCGGTGCCGCCGGTCGATGCCTTGCCCGTCGATCTCGTGACGATCGCCGAAATCACCGACCTTCAGCGCGGCATCAAGACCGCCGAGCCAAAGGAACAGCCGTCGGAGGCGCGTGTCGAGACGCCGCCCGAGCCGGACGCAACGCCGGAACCGGTCGGTCCGACCGACGAGCCGTCGCCGGAGCCGCCGGCACCTGAACCGACGCCTTCGCAGCAGCCGGCGACTGCCGAACCGCCGCCGGCGACAGAGCCGGAACCGGAACCCGAACCGGTGCGCGAGGCCGCGCCCGAACCGCCGGCACCCGAACCGGTGCCGCAGGCGGAGCCTGAGCCCACGCCGACGCCGGAACCCGAACCGGCGCCTGCCGAGGCCGCTGCCGAGGTTGCCGAGCCGCTGCCGCCATCAGCCATTCCGCGCTCGAAGCCGACGCCGCCGCGTCCGACCAAGGTTGCCAAGGCCGACGACCGCAAGGACCGGCAGGAAACGGCCAATACCGAGAAGAAGGACTTCAACCCGGACAAGATCTCTGCGCTGTTGAACAAGACGACGCCGTCGGGTGGTGGCAACCAGGGCAATGCGCGGCCGGCCTCGCTCGGCAGCCGTACGGGCAATGACAATGCGCGCATGACGCAGTCGGAGCTCGATGCGCTGCGCGCGCAGATCTCGCGCTGCTGGAATCCGCCGATCGGGGCGACCAGCGCGGAGGGTCTGAAAGTTCAGTTGAAGGTGTTTCTCAATCGCGACGGCAGCGTCGCCAACCCGCCGAAGGTGCTGAACTCCGGTTCCGACCCCTTCTTCCGCGCCGCTGCAGACAGCGCGCGCCGGGCGGTGCTGCGCTGTCAGCCCTATCAGATGCCGGTGGAAAAATTCGATGCCTGGAATGAAATCAATATTACCTTCGATCCGCGCGAACTGTTCGGCGGATAGCGAGATGCGAGCACAGGAGGGACGGATGGTCGGTTTGGCGGGATATGCGAACGGATCATGGCTTGCCGGGATGGCGGCCTCGGCACGGGCGGCGATTGCGCGTGGCGCGCGGCGTGTGGCTGCGGCGGCGGCACTTGCCGTGGTGGCGACGACGCCAGCCTTCGCGCTGATCGAGATCGACATCACCCAGGGCCGGTTGGAGCCGATGCCGATCGCGTTGCCGGACTTCGTCGGCCGTGGCAGCGATGCCGGCGTGGCGCGTGATATCACCAGCGTGATTTCCGCCGATTTGCGCCGGTCCGGGCTGTTCAAGCCGCTCGACCCGAAATCCTTCATCCAGAAGGTGTCGAACCCGAACACGGCGCCGCGTTTTGCCGACTGGCGGGTGATCAACGCGCAGGCGCTTGTCACCGGTTCGGTGGCGCGCCAGGGCGATGGCCGACTGAAGGTCGAGTTCCGCCTGTGGGACGTGTTCGCCGGCGAGCAGATGACCGGCCAGCAATATTTCACCGCCTCGGACAACTGGCGGCGCATCGCCCATATCATCGCCGATGCGATCTATGAACGGCTGACCGGCGAGAAGGGCTATTTCGATACCCGCGTGGTGTTTGTCGACGAGACAGGGCCGAAGAACAAGCGGGTCAAAAAACTGGCAATCATGGACCAGGACGGCGCCAATGTGCGCTTCCTGACCAACGGCTCGGACCTCGTTCTGACACCACGCTTCAGCCCGTCGAGCCAGACCATCACCTATATGTCCTATGCCGGCGGCCAGCCGCGGGTCTATCTGCTCGACATCAATTCCGGCCGCCGCCAGCTTGTCGGCGATTTCCCGGGCATGACGTTCGCGCCGCGCTTCTCGCCGGACGGGCGGCGGGTGATCATGAGCCTGCAGGACAACGGCAACGCCAACCTGTTCACGCTCGAACTCGGTTCGCGGAAGGTGTCGCGGCTGACCAATTCGGCCTCGATCGATACCGGTCCGTCCTACTCGCCGGACGGCTCGCAGGTGGTTTTCGAATCCGATCGTGCCGGCCGCCAGCAGCTCTATGTGATGGGTGGTTCCGGGGGCGGCGCGAAGCGGATCAGCTATGGCAACGGCTCCTATTCGACGCCGGTCTGGTCGCCGCGCGGCGACCTCATCGCCTTCACCAAGATGTCGGGCGGCAAGTTCCTGATCGGCGTGATGAAGCCGGATGGGTCGGGCGAGCGCATCCTCACCGAGGGCTATCACAACGAAGGACCGACCTGGGCTCCGAACGGCCGCGTGCTGATGTTCTTCCGCGATGTTCCGGGCGCCCAAGGAGGGCCACAATTGTGGTCGATTGATCTGACGGGTTATAACGAACAGCGGGTGCCGACACCCTCGTTCGGGTCCGACCCGGCATGGTCGCCGCTGCTCAATTGACGGCGGCGATCCTGCGGGTCGTCAAACCACAGGGTCGCTCGACGGCAGGGCCGTTAACGATCGGCTAACCAATTTTGCGAACCCCGGCTTAACCAAACTGCCAGTAACCATGGCAAAGGCCCGGGGGATACGAGGAGTAAATCGGGATGTTGAGTGAATTGCGTTTCCGGCAGGTGGGACGCTTCGTTGCCGTGGCCATGATGGCCGGCACGATTGCCGCTTGCGCAGGGAACAAGCAGATCGACGATCTGGCCGGCGGTGCTGCCCCGGGTACGGCTCAGGATTTCGTCGTCAATGTCGGAGACCGTGTGTTCTTCGAGGTCGACAGCTCGCAGCTGACGGGCGTGGCGACGGCGACGCTGGACAAGCAGGCCGCGTGGCTGAGCCGCTATTCGCAGTATTCGGTGGTGATCGAAGGTCATGCCGACGAACGCGGCACGCGCGAATACAATATCGCGCTCGGCGCCCGCCGTGCCGCGGCAACGCGCGACTATCTGGTCAGCCGTGGCGTCAACCGGGGCCGTCTGCGGACGATCTCCTACGGCAAGGAGCGCCCGGTCGCGGTGTGTAACGACGCGTCGTGCTGGACGCAGAACCGCCGTGCGGTGACGACGCTGAACGGCGCCGGCAGCTAACCGGCATCAGCGTTTCACGAAGTTTTGACGGCCGGTCCGGTGTTCCGGGCCGGCCGTTTTCTTTTTGCCGCACCATGAATACAGAGGCAGGTCATAGTTTCGTCGAACTCAGGCGTCACATGGCAGGATGATTTTCTTGACGAGGTGCGTGCGGGGCTCGATGTGGCGGTTTCGCGCGAGAGGCTCTGTATTTTCGACTGCCTGCATGGTTTAGTCGCTTCACCGCGCCGGACTTGCGGAAAGATGCTCGAGACGAGGACGATATGGTTTTGATGATCCGTACCCGACAGACAATGATCGCGGCGCTGGCGGCAGGTGCCGTGGCAACCGCGTTCGTTAGTACGGCATCGGCGGACAATGCGCGCGTGATCTTCGGCAACCAGAGCGGCGGTAGCCGCGAGACGGCTGCGCAGTCGCTCCGGATCGACACCCTCGAGGCGCAGATGCGCCAGCTCAATGGCCAGGTGGAGGAACTGAACCACCGGCTGATGCAGTTGCAGGACCAGATCCGGCGCATGCAGGAAGATACCGAATACCGCTTGCAGGAACTGGAAGGCAGCGGCGGGCGCAAGCGCTCGCAGGCTCCGTCGCGCCCATCGGCACCGGCGACGGCGGATGCCAGTGGCTCGGCAAACAGCTTCAGCGCCGGTACGGCACCGCCGCAGCTTCTCGGCACGGTTTCGGCGAACGATCTTCCCGCGGACCAGCAGGACCAGATCGGCGCGGTCATCGGTGCGCCGCTCGATCTGTCGGCGCTGGCCGGTGGACGGCAGAGTTTCGGCGGCGACACGCTTGGCGGTAACCCGGTTCCCGGCGTGGGGTCCGGTGATGCCATTGGCGGCGTGATCGACAGCGGCCCGACCGACCTGACCGGCGGCCAGCAGATCGCCCGCGTCGATCCGCAGAACCCGCGCGACGCCTACGACGTGGCCTATGGCTACGTGCTGCGCGGCGAATACGGCCAGGCGGAAACCGGTTTCCGTGATTTTCTCGCCAGCTATCCGAGCGACGCGCTGGTGCCGAGCGCCAGATACTGGCTTGGCGAAACCCTGTTCTCGCGCCAGCGCTATCAGGAAGCCTCGCGCGAGTTCCTGGCGCTCTACAACACCTATCCGCAAAGCGAAAAGGCGCCTGACGCACTTCTGAAGCTCGGCCAGTCGCTCGCCAGTCTCGGCGAAACCGGAACGGCATGTGCCACCTATTCCGAGATGCTGCGCAAATACCCGAACGCTTCGCGGGCGGTGCGCGCGCGGGCTCAGTCGGAGCAGCGCAAGTCCGGGTGTTGAGGTAGTGACCGACGAACCGATCCGTGATGACGAGCTGGCGGCGCTTTTTGCGCCGCTTTCGCGTTTCGGGCGGATCGGGCTTGCGGTTTCCGGCGGTGCCGACTCGACTGCTTTGATGCATCTGGCTACCCGCTGGCTCGCTCTGCTAGAGGCAGCCGCGCCGGCCTGTGTGGTGTTGACTGTCGACCATGGGCTGCGGGCGGAGGCTGCCGCCGAGGCGCGCGCGGTTGCGGAACAGGCGAATGCGCTCGGTCTTCCGCACGAAACACTGCATTGGGTGGGTGAAAAGCCGCGCGCCAATGTGCAGGCGTTGGCTCGCAACGCGCGCCTGGAGCTTCTGACCGAGGCGGCGCGGCGGCACGATCTTTCGGCGCTCGTCATGGCGCATCATCTCGACGATCAGGCGGAGACGTTCCTGCTGCGGCTTGCGCGCGGCAGCGGGGTCGCGGGGCTTGCCGCGATGGCAGATGAGCGCATGCTCGACGGCATCACGCTGCTGCGGCCTCTGCTCGGTGTTTCGCGTGCGCGTTTGCGGGCAACTCTGCTCGACGCCGGCGTTGGCTGGAGCGAGGACCCGAGCAACACCGATGCGGGCTACGCCCGGGTGCGGATGCGGGGCCTGATGCCGGCGCTTGCCGGTGAGGGGCTGACGGCTGAACGGCTGGCCGGGACGGCGCGCCATATGCGGCGCGCGGCCGATGCTCTCGATGCGCTGGTCGATGGGTTCCTGGCCGACAGCGCGCTGGTGCATCCAGGTGGATTCGTTGGTCTCAGACCGGGAGCGTTGGCGGCGGCGCGCGAGGAAATCGCACTTCGGCTTCTTGCCCGTGCGATCCGTTTTGCCGGCGGTCAACGCTACACCCCGCGGCTCGACGCTCTCGAAGGCCTGTTCGACAGCCTCACCGACACGGCGGCGCAAAGGGTGTGCCGTACGCTCGGCGGGGCGGTGGTCGAGCGTGCGTGCGGTGCTGTGTGGATCTACCGGGAAGCGGGCCGGGACGGGTTCGAAGAGTGTGACCTGAGCGGCGCCGAACCGGTCATCTGGGATCGGCGGTTTCGCGTGTCGCTGCAGGAACCCGTTGTCAATGAGCGACTTACGCTTCGTGCGCTTGGGCTCGACGGCCGTTGCCAGCTGGATGCGGAAACGGGCGGTGAGTGGCCGAAACGGGCTGTCGAAACGGTTCCTTCACTGTGGATCGGCGAGAACGTTGTCGCTGCGGCCGGCGTCCCCGTGGCGTCGATCGGCGGGCGGGATGCTCCCGTTGCGCGTTTCGAGCCGATTGCACCGCTTGCCGGCGCTGGTGGCGCGGGAGAAGCCCGCGCGGGTTTAGGATAATGGGAAGTTAAAGGTCGAAACGGGGATAGCTCCCTTGGCAATCCACCGGCGGAGACCTATTTTAGCGGCTGGTTGAGGTGTTTGACGTTTGTTGCGGACGCGTCGTTCCTCCGGTCCGACTCCATCTAGGGAATGAATATGAACGCGAATTTCCGGAATTTCGCCCTGTGGGTCATCATCGGCCTGCTGCTGATCGCCCTGTTCCAACTGTTTCAGAATCCGGGACAGCGGTCCGGTGCAAAGGAGATCGCGTTTTCCGAATTCCTTGCCGATGTCGACCGTGGCAACGTCCGGGATGTGACGATCCAGGAGCAGCAGATTTCCGGCCATTTGACGAACGGAACGACGTTCCAGACCTATGCGCCGCGTGATGCGTCCTACATCGACTCACTGCGGACGAAGAACGTCACCATCACGGCGAAACCGGTGGGCGAGAACTTCTCGCTGATCGGCACGCTGATCACCTGGTTCCCGATGCTTCTGATCATCGGTATCTGGCTCTTCGTGATGCGGCAGATGCAGGGATCGGGCGGCAAGGCGATGGGCTTTGGCAAGTCGAAGGCGAAGCTTTTGACCGAGGCGCATGGCCGCGTCACCTTCGAGGATGTGGCGGGCGTCGACGAGGCCAAGGAAGACCTCGAGGAAATCGTCGAGTTCCTGCGCGATCCGCAGAAGTTCCAGCGCCTTGGCGGACGCATCCCGCGCGGCGTGCTGCTGGTCGGCCCTCCGGGCACCGGTAAGACGCTGCTTGCGCGGGCGATCGCCGGCGAAGCCAATGTGCCGTTCTTCACCATTTCGGGTTCGGACTTCGTCGAAATGTTCGTCGGTGTCGGCGCGAGCCGTGTCCGCGACATGTTCGAACAGGCCAAGAAGAACGCGCCCTGCATCATCTTCATCGACGAAATCGACGCGGTCGGCCGTCATCGCGGCGCCGGTCTCGGCGGCGGTAACGACGAACGTGAGCAGACGCTGAACCAGCTGCTCGTCGAGATGGACGGCTTCGAGGCGAATGAGGGCATCATCCTTATCGCCGCGACCAACCGCCCCGACGTGCTCGATCCGGCGCTGCTGCGTCCGGGCCGTTTCGACCGCCAGATCGTCGTGCCGAATCCGGATGTCATCGGCCGCGAGCGCATCCTCAAGGTTCACGTCCGCAAGGTGCCGCTGGCGCCGGACGTCGAGCTCAAGGTGCTGGCGCGCGGTACGCCGGGCTTCTCGGGCGCGGATCTGATGAACCTCGTCAACGAGGCCGCGCTTCTGGCCGCACGGCGCAGCAAGCGGCTCGTCACCATGGCCGAGTTCGAGGACGCCAAGGACAAGGTGATGATGGGTGCCGAACGGCGCACGCTTGCCATGACCGAGGACGAAAAGAAGCTGACGGCCTATCACGAGGCGGGCCACGCGCTGGTCGGCCTGCGCGTTCCGGGTAACGATCCGCTGCACAAGGTGACCATCATCCCGCGCGGTCGTGCGCTCGGCGTGACCATGAACCTGCCGGAACGTGACCGCCTGTCGATAAAGAAGGTCGAGATGGAAGCCCGTTTGGCGATGATGTTCGGTGGTCGGGTCGCGGAAGAGATCATCTTCGGCAAGGAGAACGTCACCACCGGCGCCTCCAACGACATCATGCAGGCGACCAACATGGCGCGTGCCATGGTGATGGAATACGGCATGAGCGAGAAGCTCGGTCGGCTGCGCTACAAGGAAAACCAGGAAGAGGTGTTCCTCGGCCACTCCGTCACCCAGCACCAGAACAATTCCGAGGAGACGGCGAAGCTGATCGACGAGGAAGTGCGCCGCATCATCGACACGGCCGAGGAGAAGGCCAATACGGTGTTGAAGGAGCATCTCGAAGAGTTGCACACCATCGCCAAGGGCCTGCTCGAATACGAGACACTGTCGGGCGCCGAAATCGGCAATTTGCTCAAGGGCGAGCCGCCGCATCGCGATGATGGCGGCGAGGATTCGGTCGGCGGCGGTCGCTCGTCGGCGGTGCCGAAAACCGGCGGTGCGCGTCCCAAGGGCGACGAAAGCTCCGACTCGGGCGGCATGGAACCGCAGCCGCAGGGCTGATCGGATCGCCTTCCTCCGCTGCCTGACGGGTGGCGGATGCTGAAAACACAAACCCCGGTGCGGACCTCCGCGCCGGGTTTTTTGTTTGGCAGGACGGGGAAGGGAAGGCGAGAACGCCTCTCTTTTCGGTGCGTGCCTGGTCGTTACAAGCGAGGCGTCGCCAGCGCCCGTGAACAAGAAAACGCGATGGTGCCGGGAAGGCACCACCGCGCTTTGGGCAGTCCTTGGTCGTCTCTGGCGTGCTCGTGATCAGTCGATCAGGTAACGCAGGCCGAGGCGAAGTTCGTGCGACTGCAGGTCGTCGTAGTTGACGTTGCCCGGAACCACGCCGCCGACCGCGGAGCCGCTCTTGGCGCCGTCGATCCACAGATAGCGGTAGCCGGCGTCGAGCAGCAAATTGTCGGTGATCGTGTAGGACGCACCGGCCATGGCGGCTGCGGCAAGCGCCCAGCGGTCGCCGCCGGAGTAGTTGACCGTGCCGACGCCCGGGGTGCGGACGGAATGACCGTCAACCGAGACGTAGGCGCCACCGATACCGGCGCCGATATAGGGCGTCAGGCCTTCCCAGGTGCCGAAATCGAGATAGGCGTTGGCCATCAGGGTCCAGGCGCTGATGTCGGCGCTGTGCAGCGAGTTCACGCAGGCGCCGGCGCACGGGGTCGTCGCCGTGAAATCGAACGTGTGGTGGTAATCCAGCGTCGCGTCCGTGCGGAAATATTCGTTGAACTGGTAGCCGAAGCCGATGCCGGCCATCCAGGTGTTGTCGACGCCCTCGTTGAACAGCGGTCCGCCGACAACGCGGCCCGACGGGGCGCGGTTGACGCTGTAGCCGATATCGCCGCGCAGATACCAATTGGAGCCGACTTCAGCCGGAATGATCTCCGGCGTGTGATTGAAAATCGGCGGATCCAGCAGGTCTGCTGCGTGCGCCGTTGATGCGGCCATCAGGGCGGCTGTTGCCAGCAGCGCCGTCTTTTTAAGGCTGCCCATGGTTTTCCCTTCCATCTTACTCACTGAGCCCCGTCGAAACGCCTCGGACGGGATTGTTACGCCGAGGGTGAGTATGGTCGGGAAATCTTAAGGTGCGATTAACTGCGTTTTTTAACCATGAATATTAATGTTAACGAAGTATTGACTTGAATTAATACTCGTAAACGAAGGGTAAATGCTTCTCGCCCTGGGCGGTGGCGGGGTCGGTGGCGGGGTTTGCCCGCGCGATGCGTGGCTGCATGGCTTCCCTGACAAATTCGGGCTCCCGCCGGCGGGGGCAATCGGATAGGGATGACAGGTCTTTTTGCCGCCGTGTCGGATAAGTCCGGCGTGGCGAAGGAATGAGGGACTCATGGCGACGCCGCCGGATCCAACAGCGATGCGCTCTTACGGCCGTGACTGGGTCGACCTCACCATCCTCATCGTGGTGTGGGGATCGTCCTTCGCGCTGACCAAGATCGCGGTCGGGGAAATCCCGCCGGTGTGGATCGTTGCCGAGCGCACGGCGATCGGCGCGGCGATCCTATGGGCGGTCCTGATCGCGCGCGGCGGGCGGTTGCCTGTGTCGCTTGGCGCCTGGGCGAGCTGCGCCTGGCTCGCCTTTTGCGGCAACGTCATGCCGTTTTTCATGATCTCATGGGGCACGCAATTCGTTCCCTCCGCGCTTGCCGGAATTCTCATGGGCGCCGTGCCGCTGCTGGTCATGCTGCTGGCCGCGCTGCTTCTTCCCGACGAGCCGATGACGGTGCGCAAGGCGATCGGCTTCGTTGCCGGTTTCGCCGGTGTCATCATGCTGATCGGGCCGTCGACGCTGCTTGCCTTCGAGTTCGACAATGAGCGCACGCTCGGCGTGCTGGCGATCGTGCTTGCCTCGCTCGGCTATGCGGTGCACGGGGTATCGCTGCGGCTTTTGCCGCAAATGCCGGACCTGCCGCGCGGCGCCGGCGTTCTCATCATGTGTGTGGTGATGGCGTTGCCGGTCGCGCTGCTGCTCGAGGGGCCGCAAGCTGCTGTTCCCGGCGCGGCGGGGCTTGCCGCGGTCACCGTGCTCGGCATCTTCCCGACGGCGCTGGCGCTCATCGTCGTCTTTGCGCTGGTGCGCAGCGCGGGCGCGAGCTTCGTCGCCATGAGCAATTATCTGGTGCCGGTGTTCGCGCTCTTCGTCGGCGTGGTGATGCTCGGCGAACGCTTCACGCTCGCCGATCTGGCCGGCCTTGGGCTGGTACTCGCCGGCATCGCGATTGCCGGCTCGCGCCGCCGCGCGGGGTAAGCGTTACGCCGCCTTTTCCACCGCCGCGGCGATTTCGTCGACGATCTCGTGCACGAGGGTTTCGTCGTCGCCCTCGGCCATGACGCGGATCAGCGGTTCGGTGCCCGACGGGCGAATCAGAATCCGGCCGGCCTTGCCGAGGCGTTCTTCCGCCGCGCTGATGGTCTTTTGCACCGTCGCGTTGCCGAGCGGATCGCCGCCGGCGATGCGGACGTTCTTCAAAAGCTGCGGCACAGGGTCGAAGCGGTGGCAGACCTCGCTGACCGGCTGGCCGAGTTTCTTGACCACGGCGAGCACCTGCAACGCGGCGACGAGGCCGTCGCCGGTGGTGGCGAAGTCGGACAGGATGATGTGGCCGGACTGTTCGCCGCCAATATTGTAGCCCGCCTCGCGCATGCGTTCCACGACGTAGCGGTCGCCGACCTGGGTCCGGTCGAGGGTGAGGCCGAGGCCGGTCAGGAACCGCTCCAGCCCGAGGTTGGACATCACGGTGGCGACGATGCCGGGCATGGCGAGGCGGTCGTCCTCGTGCCAGGACTGGGCGACGACGGCCATCAGCTGGTCGCCATCGACGACCTGCCCCTTCTCGTCGACGATCAGCACGCGGTCGGCGTCGCCATCGAGCGCGATGCCGATGTCGGCGCGGACCTCGTGCACCTTGGCGCACAGCGCGTCGGGCGCGGTCGAGCCGCATTTGTCGTTGATGTTGAAGCCGTTCGGGGAAACGCCGATCGGAATCACCTCGGCGCCGAGTTCCCACAGGGCTTCCGGGGCGACGCGGTAGGACGCGCCATTGGCGCAGTCGATGGCGACGCGCATGCCCTCGAGGCTCAGATTGCGCGGCAGGGTGCGCTTGGCGAATTCGATATAGCGGTCGTGCACGCCGTCGATGCGCTTGGCGCGGCCGATCTCGGCGGCGTCGGCCAGCCGGCGCGTCAGGTCCTGATCGAGCAAATCCTCGATCTCGGCCTCGATCTCGTCGGACAGCTTGTAGCCGTCGGGGCCGAAAATCTTGATGCCGTTGTCATGATAGGGATTGTGCGAGGCGGAGATCATGACGCCGATATCGGCGCGCAGCGAGCGCGTCAGCATTGCGACCGCCGGGGTTGGCATCGGGCCGAGCTGGAACACGTCCATGCCGACCGAGGTGAAACCGGCGACCAGCGCGGTCTCGATCATGTAGCCCGACAGGCGGGTGTCCTTGCCGATGACGACCCGGTGGCGATGGTTGCCGCGGGTGAAGACGAGGCCGGTCGCCATGCCGACCTTCAGCGCCATTTCCGGCGTAATCGGCCATTTGTTGGCGCGCCCGCGCACCCCGTCCGTTCCGAAGAATTTCCGACTCATTCCCTGCTCCGTCCCGATGGCCCTGCTCCGCCCCGATGGGGGCCTCCGCTCACGAATGTCCCGGGCTCTTGCCGCAACGGGAAAATTCGCGATGCGCCTGGCGCGCGGATGCGTCTGCGTCTCCGCTCGCCGGCGCTTGTCGCCTACCTGATAGCCCGGAATGTGACACAGGAGCGTTCAAAAATGGTTTGCAAATGTTACGGGGGCTTAGGTGCCTAGAAACACGTGGCCTAAACCTGCTTCGTTCTGGTCGGCGGCGCGCGGCGGCGTCAGATTTGTCGAAATAACGAAATGATTGTAGCGTTGTGACGATAAAACCCATGATTATGGCTTGTCGCGTGTCGAACAATCCTGGTGCACCGCCAATGCGCTCGCTCTTTCAACTGATTGTATTTGTACTCTTGGTCTGGAGCGTTGCCCCCGCCGATGCTGCGACCTTCCGTTGTGGGAAGTATGTCAATGGTGGCGTGATAATCGGAGAATCCTACCGCGTCGTTTTCTTGGAAGGGGAAATCGGTGTGGATGACGCCAAGCGGTTCCAAGAGTTCCACGAAAATCGCCCGAAGGTATGCGATGGTCCCGTGGTTCTGCACCTGAATAGCCAGGGCGGAAATTTTCTGGCGGGCATCGACATCGCCAATTTTGTTCGCCGCAAATTCATAGGTACATATGTTGATAAAGACGCTGTTTGTCTTTCGGCGTGCGCATTCATTTTCATGGCCGGGTCGCAATACCACGGCGATGGGTATTTTGAGCCAAGACGGAAGATGCATTACCTTGCAACCGTCGGCTTTCATGCCCCTTTTATTGATACGGAACAGGTTAGAAAGATTCCTGTGGAGGCTCGCGCGAAATTTCTACAAAATGCTTACGACACTGCAATCCAAGCGGCTGCAAAGATTGTCGTTCTGGCAATCGATGCCCGCTGGAACGTGGAACTCGCGAATGCGATTTTGCGGACAAAAGCACCAGAATTTGTCTACGTAGATACAGTGGGGAAAGCTGGCAATTGGGGGATTTCATTGGTCGGCGGCCCAAGGAAATTCAAATTTAAGAAACGAGACGCACAGGTCGCCTGTATCAACAATTATTATTGGAAGGGTCCGATTGATACGAACATGCTTCTTGACTCTGTAAACGCCGAAAATCTTACAAAGCCGAGTATAAGTGAGTTTTCATATCAGACCTTTTCACTGACAAATACCGCATATGACAGGGCGCGAAAACTCACGACGCTCAATTTTGGGATGGAAATGGGGCCTGAGTGCAAAGTTGATCTGCATGATACGGGAGGCGCCTATTACAATGGTACGAAGAAGCTTTCATGGTTCGAGGTTCAGCCTGGCTATATGAGGCTTCGAGACTTGCGGATGCCCGGAAAAATAGCACGTTCGGCTTCACAGCTTGTCGGTCAATGGCTTCAGGCCGGCGCGTGGCGCTGGGACGGCAACACCTTGCGCTCACTGGTGTATGACGACAAGAAAGTCATTCTATATTTTAAGCAGGTAGCTGCCGATCGGAAGAAGCTCGGCGCACGAAGTGGTATGAGGTTTTTTGCGGGCAGAATTGAGGGTCTAAGAATATTTGGAAATATAAATCTTTTCGATCGAGAGTGTGGCCGCTTGAAATTGGCAGTGGCGGGAACGGTCAATGTCAATACCTATGAATTGTTTTTAAGAAGCGCCGTGAGGTATTCGGACCAACGCTGCAGATTTATTCGAAACAGGAATACCGAGTATAACGAGCCATTTGTATTGAAGAGAGTGCAAAAATGAAGATGGCGATATTTGTTTTGACGCTTTGCGCATTATGTTCGTCGGCTCTGGCAGATGACGCCTATTGGATTGTTCGTGCCGATGACGCAAAATGTATCGTCAAGAATACTGGAAAATTTCTCGCGCTCCCTGATGCTCCGATTCTGATATATGTAAAAGACTGCCCGAGGAATGATGCGGCAGCCGCATTGGAGAAGTCGCAGAAAAGCAGTTTTTTGCCAGGGGCTGATAGTGGAAAAGCAAGAGAGGATGAAGTCCTCGTTTTTTCACGAAAGGATTTGCGCTGCCTCGATGAGGGAGACGTGGTTTCGAATGGCGATTTTGCTTTAATTCCCCGTAATGTTCCGTGTGATTGAAATGCAACTTCTAGATATCACTGCCAAAATATCTAGTATCGCTGCAAATGCCGCGATTGTTGTTACGTTGGGAGTGGGCTGGTCGACTTATCTTGACCAGATTGAAAACAAAAAGATTGAGGCATCTCTAGATTTGGTTCGTGATTTCAACAACGAAACGCACCTTTCTTCCAGAAGGGCGCTCTATGAATTTTGGGCGCAGTACGACCTATCCAAGATGCCTGAGAATACAGTGACATATTCGTTCTTGAGTGAGTTGTTGGTGAAGTGGGGGCAGGAGAGACCTAAGCAGTCTCCCTCTCTTGATATGGAAATACTCGTTATCACCGATTTTTTTGAACGAGTTGAAAATTGCATACAAGAAGAAGTGTGCAATAAGAAAATAGTTTTGTCTCAATTGGGCGGCTATGGTCATCAATTTTATTGTATTTATAGTCACGAGTTAAAACGAATTGGTGGCCGATTGCGTAGGCCTGACTTCGCGAGCAACTTGGCGGTTTTTGCGAAGCGCCTTGGTGCCTGCTAGTAACCGAGAATCGCGCCGACCCTCTCCCCCCAAAGTCTAAGCCCACGTCGTTCGCACATGCGAAAATGTCGCTTGACGACAAATCGGGCTCAGCGTATTCCCGCCAGTGGGACACCCCTCCCCAACGAGGGGCGCCTATCTGAGAGGGTAGTTACATGACAGATATTCTGAAGCCCGGCCAACGGCCGGACAATCCCCGTTTTTCTTCTGGACCTTGCGCAAAACGCCCCGGGTGGACGCCCGCGGCGCTTACCGACGCGCCTCTTGGCCGGTCGCATCGCGCCAAGGTCGGCAAGGCGAAGCTCGCCCGCGCCATCGACCTCACCCGTGAAATCCTGCAGGTTCCGGCGGATTACCGCATCGGCATCGTGCCGGCGTCCGACACCGGCGCCGTCGAGATGGCGCTCTGGTCGCTGCTCGGCGCACGCGGCGTCGACATGCTCGCCTGGGAATCGTTCGGTTCTGGCTGGGTCACCGACGTGGTCAAGCAGCTCAAGCTCGCCGATGTGCGCGAGTTGAAGGCCGGCTACGGCGATCTGCCGGATCTCAGCGCGGTCGATTTCTCCCGCGACGTGGTCTTCACCTGGAACGGTACGACGTCGGGCGTCCGCGTCCCGAACGGCGACTGGATCGCCGCCGACCGCGAGGGCCTGACGATCTGCGACGCGACCTCTGCCGCGTTCGCCCAGCGTCTCGATTTCGACAAGCTCGATGTCGTCACCTTCTCCTGGCAGAAGGTTCTCGGCGGCGAGGGCGGCCATGGCGTGCTGATCCTTTCGCCGCGCGCCGTCGAACGGCTCGAGAGCTATACGCCGGCCTGGCCGATGCCGAAGATCTTCCGCATGACCAAGGGCGGCAAGCTGATCGAGGGCATCTTCAAGGGCGAGACGATCAACACGCCGTCCATGCTGTGCGTGGAAGACTATCTCGACGCGCTCAACTGGGCGCAGTCGGTCGGCAGCCTCGACGGTCTCGTCGGCCGCGCCGACGCCAACACCAAGGTGCTCGCCGACTGGGTCGCCAAGACCCCGTGGGTCGACTTCCTTGCCAAGGTGCCGGAGACGCGCTCCAACACGTCGGTCTGCCTCGTCATCTCCGATCCGGATGTGGCCGCGCTCGATTCTGACGCGCAGGCAGCCTTTGCCAAGGCGATGGTGTCGAAGCTCGACGCCGAGGGCGTTGCCTATGACATCGGCGCCTATCGCGACGCGCCGTCAGGCCTGCGCATCTGGGCTGGCGCGACGGTCGAGGCGGCTGATCTTGCCGCGCTGACCCCGTGGCTCGATTGGGCCTTTGCCGAGACCAAGGCGTCGCTGGCAGCCGCCGCGTAACGGCGACCGATCTTTTCGGGGCGGCCGCCGGCCGCTCCGCTTCCCCCGAATTCTCTTTCTTTAGGACGCTGCCGGCGACCGGCGCGTCAGGAGTGACGACACATGGCACCGAAAGTACTCATTTCCGACAAGCTGTCCCCGACCGCCGTCAAGATCTTCGAAGATCGCGGCGTTGAGGTCGATTTCCTGCCCGACGTCGGCAAGGACAAGGACAAACTCGCCGAAATCATCAACCGTTACGACGGCCTGGCGATCCGCTCGGCCACCAAGGTGACGGAAAAGATCATCGCCGCGGCGAAAAATCTGAAGGTGATCGGTCGCGCTGGCATCGGCGTCGACAATGTCGACGTTCCGGCCGCGACGGCGAAGGGCATCATCGTGATGAACACGCCCTTCGGCAACTCGATCACCACCGCCGAGCACGCGATTGCGATGATGTTCGCGCTTGCTCGCGAACTGCCCGCCGCCGACGCCTCGACGCGGGCCGGCAAGTGGGAAAAGTCGAAGTTCATGGGTGTTGAGCTGACCGCCAAGACGCTCGGCGTCATCGGCTGCGGCAATATCGGCTCGATCGCGGCGGAACGCGCTATCGGCCTGCGCATGCGTGTCATCGCCTTCGACCCGTTCCTGTCGCCGGAGCGCGCCCGTGACATCGGTGTGGAGAAGGTCGAGCTCGACGAGCTGTTCCGCCGCGCCGATTTCATCACCCTGCACACGCCGCTGACCGACAAGACCCGCAACATCATCGACGCCAAGGCGATCGCGAAGATGAAGGATGGCGTGCGCATCATCAACTGCGCCCGCGGCGGTCTGGTCGTGGAAAAAGACCTCGCCGAAGCGCTGCGCTCGGGCAAGGTTGGCGGCGCCGGCATCGACGTGTTCGAGGTCGAGCCGGCGAAGGAAAACGAGCTGTTCGAGCTGCCGAACGTCGTGTGCACGCCGCATCTCGGCGCCTCGACCTCGGAAGCACAGGAGAACGTCGCGCTGCAGGTCGCCGAGCAGATGGCCGACTATCTGGTCAGCGGCGCGGTGCAGAACGCCCTCAACATGCCGTCGATCACCGCCGAGGAAGCGCCGAAGCTGACGCCGTTCGTCAAGCTCGCCGACCAGCTCGGCTCGTTTGCCGGCCAGCTCACCACCACCGGCATTCGCGGCATCCGCATCGAATATGAAGGTGCCGTCGCCGACATGAACACCAAGGCGCTGACGGCGGCTGCTCTGACCGGCGTGCTGCGTCCGCTGCTGCAGTCGGTCAACATGGTCTCGGCGCCTGCGATGGCGCGCGAACGCGGTATCCAGATCGAGGAAGTGCGGCGCGAGCAGGCCGGCATGTTCGAGAGCTACATCCGCCTCACCATCCTCACCGAGCGCCAGGAGCGGTCGGTGGCCGGTACGGTGTTTGCCGACGCCAAGCCACGCATCATCCAGATCAAGGGCATCAACATGGACGCCGAACTCGGTCCGCACATGCTCTACATCACCAACGAGGACAAGCCGGGCTTCGTTGGTCGTCTGGGCGTCGCGCTCGGCGAAGCCGGCGTCAATATTGCCACTTTTGCGCTTGGCCGGAAGGACCGCGGCGGCGATGCGATCTGCCTGATCGAGATCGACGGCCCGCTTTCGGAGGACGTTCGCGAGAAAGTGCTTGCGCTGCAGGGTGTCGTTCAGGCGGTTCCGCTGGAGTTTTAAGGTATTTTGGCAGGCAGTGTTTTTGGCTGTCGGCACGAAGACTTTCTGATCTGGCGAGGGGGCGGTTTTCCGCCCCCTTTGCTTTTGTCCGGCGCGAAATGATCAGGAATTTACTGCTCTTTTCTCGGATGATGCGTATTACATCATTTTTATTCGGTTATTACGCAGTTCGCATCGAATAAAGTGACATTTCCAAGTCCAGCTTTTGGCCAAGACTCGGTCACTATTTCGGGCAACCACGTAGAGCGAGGAAATTTAACCAATTGTTTTCCAAATGTTGCTGACATGTCTGCAAGAAGCAAACAATAAGGCAGCGTTCATGAGGTTCATACCTTTCACGCAAGGGCAGGAGACTGCTGCACCGGTTCGGCGCAAGCTGCTTCGGACGGTTACCCCCACCGGTGTCGAGCGCCATCTCGGTGCGGACGAGATCGTCGTTTCGAAAACAGACCTCAAGGGCACGATCACCTACTGCAACGATGTCTTCATGCGGCTGGCGGGCTATTCCGAGCGCGAACTGCTCGGCGCGCCGCACAGTCTGATCCGGCATCCCGACATGCCGCGCTGCGTATTCAAGCTGTTGTGGGACACGCTGGCCGAGGGCAACGAGATCTTTGCCTATGTGGTCAATCTCGCCAAAGACGGCGCGCATTACTGGGTCTTTGCCCATGTCACGCCGAGCCGGACCGAGGACGGCACCATCGTCGGCTACCATTCCAATCGGCGCGCGCCGAACCGGCGTGTCGTCGATGAGGTGATCACGCCGCTCTACAAGGCGCTGCTTGAGGAAGAAGCAAAGCACGGGAACCGCAAGGAGGGTATGGCCGCCTCCACCGCGATGTTGCTCGATATCTGCCGGCAGAAGGGGATGCCCTATGAGCAACTCGTCCACGTTCTCTAAGCTCTATCTGGCGCTTGGCGTTGCCGGTATCGGCGGTGCCGTTCTGGTAGCCGATGCCTTCGTTGTCGCGCTGCCGGCGGCGGTGGCCGGCGCTGCTGCCGCGATCACGGTGCTTGGGGCGGTTTTCGGCGTCCTGCAGGTCAACAGGATCGTCTCCAAACTAGACGTCTTCCGCGGCGTCTGTGTCGACGTTTCGCGCGGCGATTTCGAGCGCCGGGTCAGCGGGATCGACGAGCCCGGGCCGATCGGCCGGCTGGTCTGGTCGGTCAACGGGCTGATCGACCATTCGGACTGCTACATCCGCGAGCTGACGGCGGCGATGGCCGCGCTCGATCAGGGCAAGTCATGGCGGCGGATCTTCACCAACGGTTTGCATGGCTCCTATTTGCGCGGCGCCAATGTCATCAACCGCTTTGTCGATCACTCCGGCGAACGGGTCGGCCTGGTTCAGCGTATCACCGCGGTGTTTCAGGATAATGTCGACGGGGTGGTGGCGAATCTCGGTCAGTATTCCGGCCAGCTGCGCGATACGGCGACGGAACTCGAGACGACGGCGGAGAACACCAGCGAACAGGCTGTCACGGTTGCGGCGGCGGCGGAAGAGGCGTCTGCCAGCGTGCAGACAATCGCTTCGGCAACGGAGGAACTCTCCGCGTCGTTCGGCGAGATCGGCACACGGGTGAAACATTCTTCCGAGATTGCCGACGGCGCCGTGTCGGGCATCGAAGCAACCAAGGTGAGCCTCACCGGGCTTGCCGACGCGGTCGGCCGGATCGAGCAGGTCGTCGACCTGATCACGGCAATCGCCAACCAGACCAATCTTTTGGCGCTCAACGCGACGATCGAGTCGGCGCGCGCCGGGGAAGCGGGCAAGGGCTTTGCCGTCGTCGCGGCCGAGGTGAAGGAACTTGCCAGCCAGACGGCAAAGGCGACCGAGGAGATATCGGCGCAGATCGCCGGCATCCAGTCGGCGACAGACGAGGCGGTGGATCGGTTCGACGAGGTCGGCAAGACGATCAACGAGATCAACACCATTGCGCAGTCGGTGCAGGGCGCGATCGACGAGCAGACGGCGGCGACCCATGAGATCGCCGACAGTGTGGCCGGTGCTGCCGAGGGCGCCTCGGAAGTGGCGTCGAGCATCCAGACCGTCTCCTCGAAGACGGAATCGACGCGCCAGGCGGCGGACGGCGTACTTGGCGCCGCCGGCCAGATCGCCAGCCAGTCCGAAACGCTCGGGCAGGAAGTGGAGAAATTCCTCGCCGAGCTGCGCCGCGCCGTCTGATCGGCGTCCGTTCGCGAGTATCCAGAGACCCCGCCGGATGTTTCCGGCGGGGTTTGTTTTTTCGCCAGTGGTGTTGCCGCCCGTTCGGGCATGTTAAAGGAAGCGCGAATGAGAGCGCGATCCCGCTGTCGCGCGTGAACCCGTTACTCCCGGACGGACATGGAAAAGCAGAAAGTCGCGCTGGCGTCGCTGTTTGCCAGCATCGGTCTGACAATCGGCAAAACGATCGTGGGTGTCGCGACCGGCAGTCTCGGCGTCCTGTCGGAAGCCGTGCACAGCCTGCTCGATGTCGGCGCCACCGCGATCACCTATATGGCGGTGCGCATCAGCGACAAGCCGGCCGACAGCGAGCATCATTTCGGCCACGGCAAGGTCGAGAGCGTGACCGCGCTCATCGAGACGGGGCTCCTGTTCCTGACCTGCGTGTGGATCGTCTATGAAGCCGCGCACCGGCTCCTGGGTGATGCGACCGACGTCACCGTGACCTGGTGGGCGGTCGGCGTCATCGCGGTGTCGATCGTGGTCGACTTCAACCGCTCGCGGGCGCTGGCACGGGCGGCCAAGGCGACCCACAGCGAGGCACTGGCCGCCGACGCGCTGCATTTTTCCTCCGATATGTGGAGTTCGTCGGCCGTCCTGATTGGCCTTGGCGCGACCTGGGCGGGCTACCCGGCTGCCGATGCGCTGGCCGCGCTCGCGGTCGCGGTCTTCGTCGCCATGGCCGGCTACCGGCTCGGCCGGCGGACCATCGACACGCTGATCGACACGGCGCCGGAAGGTGCGATGGAAACGGTTGCCCGCATCGCGGAAGAAACGCCGGGTATCCTCTGGCTCGATCGGGCACGGATAAGACCGGTCGGCGATACCGTGTTCGTCGATGCCGATGTCGACGTGCGGCGCACGCTGCCCTTCGACCGGGTCACCGGGATCAAGGCGCAGTTCGTCAAGGCGGTGGAGGATGCCTTCCCCAATGCCGACGTGACCGTGACGGCGCGTCCCGTTGCGCTCGACGACGAGACGGTGTTCGACAAGGTGATGCTGATCGCCAACCGGCGCGGCCTCGCGATCCATCACCTGACCGTCCAGCATGTGGCGGGCAAGCTCTCGGTCAGCCTCGATCTCGAACTGGACGGCCGCATGCGGTTCACCCAGGCCCATGACATCGCGACCGCTCTCGAAGAGGCGATCAGCGAGGAACTCGGTGAGGATGTCGAGGTCGAAAGCCATATCGAACCGGCGCATCTGTCGGGTGTCGACGGACTGGATGCGGACGAGACGGTGCGTGCCGATGTCGAGGGCGTGTTGGTCTCGCTTGCCGCGAAGCAGCCTCTCATCAGCGATGTGCATGCGGTGCGGGTGCGCAGCAATGATCACGGGCTGTTCGTGACATTCCACTGTTGTGTGGAACGCGGGCTTTCCGTCGAAGCGGTGCACGACGCTGTCGACGATCTCGAACGTGCGTTCCGCGAACGGCGGCCCTCGGTGCGGCGCGTGATTGCCCACGCCGAACCGGCCGATCACGACTGAGCGAAGTGTGGCCCGGTGCTGGGTCGGTGCGGGGTCTAGGAACGCTGTGCGACGTAGACGCCGGCAAGGATCAAGGCGTAGCCGACGGCGTGGTAGAGCGCGGGCTGCTCGCCGATGAAGATGACGGCGAGAACCGATCCGAACAGCGGAACCAGATTGACGAACAGTCCGGCCCGGTTGGCGCCGATCAGCTCGACGCCGCGCACGTAGAAGATTTGCGACAACAGTGACGGGAACAGCGTCACATAGACCATCAGGACGAAGCCCTTGGTGTTCGGCGTGAACACAATTCCCTGCATGTATTCGTAGATCGCAAACGGCAGTGCGGTGATGACGGCGGCGAGCGCGAGTGCCGTCATGAAGCTCATCCAGTGCAGTTTCGGGCGGTGGCGCAGCGTGACGGAATAAAGCGCGTATATGGCCACGGCGGCCAGCATCAGCGCGTCGCCATAATTGAGGTTGAGGTCGAACAGGGTGGTCGGATTGCCGTGCGTGGCGGTGACGATAACGCCGGCAATCGACAGGATGACACCGATGGCCACACCACGGCTGACGGCTTCGCTGAACAGCAGGAAATTGACCAGCACGATGATCATCGGCATGCCCGATTGCTCGATCGCGACATTGATCGCCGAGGTATGGTGCAGGGCGTTGTAGAGCAGCAGGTTGAAGGTCGCCATGCCGAGCGCGCCGGTGAGGAACAGGCGCAGCCAATGGGCCTTCAGAACCGGCCAGTCCCGCTTGAGGTAAGGCCTGGCGAAGGCGAACAGGATGAGGCTGGTCAGGAACCAGCGAATGGCGGTCAGCAGCATCGGCGGCACGGCGCCGACGGCGGCCTTGCCCGCGACCGCGTTGCCGCCCCAGAACAGGGCGGTCAGGGCGAGGAGCAGGTAAGGTCGATCGAAGAATGCGAAGCCGGCCTTGGGTTTCGTTTCGCTCATGAAGCCGCCGACTCGGATTGCCGAATAGCTAGGAAAAGAAGCATGCGACCTTGTCGCAGGTTCCTTGACGATAAGCAATCAGCGCAAAATCCGTGCGATACCGGATAATTGCCGTATTTCCCGGCACTATGCGGTGCGGGGTGACCAGATCGTTGAACTGCCGGACGCGTTCCGGCGGAAAGAGGGAGTTTGCTGCCATGGTGCGCACAATGATTTTGGCTCTGTCCGTCGCGGGGGCGGCGTCATTCGCCGCTGACGGAGCAACGTTTGCAGCTGAGCCGGTGACGGGTACGTCGCGCATCGATGCGGTCGAGGTCTATCCCGACGGCGCGACCGTTTCGCGGCTGTTGTCGGTTCCGCTGAAGGCAGGCGAATCGGTGATTTCGGTGCCCGATCTGCCGATCGGTCTCGACCAGAATTCGGTGCGTGTAGAAGGCAGCGCCGGTGCGGGGCTCGAGATCGTGTCGGTTGACACGCGGCGCGTCGATCCGCTGCCGGGCGACCGCAAGACCGATCTCGACGACGATATCGAGGCACTGCAGGCCGAACGGGTCGAGCTGGCGGACAAGATCGCGACGCTCGACGATCAGATTCTCTATGTGCAGGCGGTTGCCAAGGAAGCGCCGCGCGATCTGTTCAGCGCCAAGCGCGAGGGTGGTGATGGCGACTGGAAGGGCCTTCTGACGTCGGTCGGTGGCGAACTCTCCGGTTTGCGGGATTCCCTGCGCCAGACACGCAAGCGCGATCAGGACGCGGCGGAGGAAATCGCCCGGCTCGAGCGCGAGCGCGAGAAGCTGTGGCCGGCGGATCGCCCGACCATGGAAGCTCAGATTACGGTTGTGGCCGATGCCGAGACGACGGCGAATTTGACGCTGCGCTACGGAACCTACGATGCGTCGTGGACGCCGATCTATGACGCTCGCCTCACGCTCGAAGGCGCCGATCCGAAGCTCGATCTGGTGCGCCGGGCGGTGATCCGCCAGTGGAGCGGCGAGGACTGGAACGACGCGCAGATTGAGCTGTCGACCGCACGTCCGGGCGGCGGAACCACCGCGCCGACGCTGCCCTCGCTGCTGGTGCGCATTGCGCCGGACATGCCGCGGCCGGAGATGATGTCAGTGCGCAAGATGGCGCGGCCTCAGATGGAAGTCGGTGCCGCCGCTGATGCGGTGATGGAAGAGCCGGCACCGGCGCCGGTGATGGCGCGCGAGCGCGGCGCCGTGATCGAGACACGCGGCTTCGACGTCGTCTACGTCGTGCCGGGACGCACCTCGGTTGGCGGTGACGGCACCGAGAAGAAGGTGCGGATCGGCAGCGAAGACATCACGCCGAAGGTGCTGGTGCGCGCGGTGCCGGAACGCGACACGACCGCCTATCTGTCGGTGCGGTTCCCCAATGAGGGAACGGGCGCAATCCTGCCGGGCGATGTCCAGCTGTTCCGCGACGGCGTTTTCGTCGGCACGGCGCGGATCGGTCTGGTCGCGCCGAAGGAAGAGGCCGAGTTCGGCTTCGGTTCCGATCCGGCGGTTGTTGTCGAGCGCAAGGTGCTGGTGCGCAAGGAAGGCGAACGCGGCCTCTTGAGTTCGGACAAGATCGAGGAGCGCCGCTTCAAGATCACCGTCGTCAACCGCCATGCGGGTCCCATCGACATCGAGATCGAGGATCGCCTGCCGCAGTCGGAAAACGAGAAGATCAAGATCGAGCCGAGCTCCGACATGACCAAGCCGACGCGGACCAACCCGGACGACCGGCGCGGTATCGTGGTGTGGGCCGATACCTATGAGGCGAATGAGAGCCGCGAGATCCTCGTCGGCTATCAGGTCCGCTGGCCGGCCGATGAAAAGATCATCTGGTCGGATCGCGGCTTGCGTTAAGCGCTTCAAAGCGTTGAATTAGAGCCTCCGGCGGGATAACCCCTGCCGGAGGTTCAACTTTGTGGTGGGAAGCTGCTGCCGAACGGTTCTGAGGGGTCGTCACCGACGATGCGACCCGCTATAGTCGCGCGCCCGTCCT
Organism: Hyphomicrobiales bacterium; assembly: GCA_002869065.1. Taxonomy (NCBI): domain Bacteria; kingdom Pseudomonadati; phylum Pseudomonadota; class Alphaproteobacteria; order Hyphomicrobiales; species Hyphomicrobiales bacterium. The sequence goes on along the minus strand of PKTR01000007.1, from coordinate 64,698 downwards.
GAATCCAATAGGGGATGTCTTGAACGGGCAAACGGGGCAAGGAGTTAGGTTTCAATGTCGAATGTGGTGGTCGTTGGTTCCCAGTGGGGCGACGAGGGCAAGGGCAAGATTGTCGACTGGTTGAGCGAACGCGCCGATGTCGTGGTGCGCTTCCAGGGCGGTCATAATGCCGGCCACACTCTGGTGATCGATGGTGTGAGCTACAAGCTCAGCCTGCTGCCGTCGGGCGTCGTGCGTCAGGGCAAGCTTGGCGTCATCGGCAATGGCGTGGTGATGGACCCGCACGCGCTGATCGACGAGATCGGCCGTATCGGTGCGCAGGGCGTGACGATCACGCCGGAGAATCTGCGCATTGCCGAGAACGTGACGCTGATCCTGTCGGTGCACCGCAATCTCGACCAGATGCGCGAGGCGGCCGCCGGCAAGGGCAAGATCGGCACGACCGGCCGCGGCATCGGCCCGGCTTACGAAGACAAGGTCGGCCGCCGGGCGATCCGGCTGATGGATCTGGCCAATCTCTCGACGCTGAAGGACAAGATCGCCCGCCTGCTGGCGCATCACAACGCGATCCGCCGTGGTCTCGGCGAGCCGGAAGTCGAAGTCGATACGATCTACGAGGAGCTTGCCTCGGTCGCCGACAAGGTGCTGCCGTTCATGGATTCGGTGTGGCAGCTGCTCGATGCGAAACGCCGCTCTGGCGCGCGAATCCTGTTCGAGGGTGCGCAGGGCGCGCTGCTCGATATCGATCACGGCACGTATCCCTATGTGACGTCGTCGAACACGGTGGCCGGTCAGGCCGCGACCGGTTCGGGCATCGGCCCGGGCGCCGTCGGCTTCGTGCTCGGCATCACCAAGGCCTATACGACGCGTGTCGGCGAAGGGCCGTTCCCGACCGAGCTGAAGGACGAAGTTGGCCAGTATATCGGCGAGCGCGGCCATGAATTCGGTACCGTGACGGGCCGTGCGCGGCGTTGCGGCTGGTTCGATGCCGTGCTCGTGCGGCAGACGATCCGGACCGGTGGCATAAACGGTATCGCCTTGACAAAGCTTGATGTTCTCGACGGGCTCGAGGAAATCAAGGTGTGTGTCGGTTATCGTCTCGACGGCAAGGAAATCGACTATCTGCCGGCCGCGCAGTCGGCACAGTGGCGCGTCGAGCCGATTTACGAAACACTCGAAGGGTGGAAAGAATCGACTGAAGGCGCCCGGAGCTGGGCCGATCTTCCTGCGCAGGCGGTGAAATATGTCCGCCACATCGAGGAACTGATCGGTGCACCGGTTGCTTTGTTGTCGACGAGTCCGGAACGGGATGACACAATTCTTGTGCAAGACCCGTTTCAGGACTAAGCCGTAGAAGTAACGGTCGAACGGGCTGTCTGAGCGTGATGGTATGGCGGATTACTACGCAATTCTGAAGAAAGCGATTTCGGCGCTGCCGAAGAACACCGGTGAAGCCCGGCGTGCGGTCTATGAAAAAGCCCGCAAAGCGCTTGTCTCGCAATTGCAGAACTATAATCCGCCGCTCAGTGCTTCGGAAATCACTGCGCAGCGGCTGACGCTGGAAGAATCGATCCGCAAGGTCGAGGCCGAGGCGGCGCGTGCCAGCCTCGGACTTTCGGCGAGCAGCCTGTCGTCGCCGCGCGCCGAAGTGAAACCGGAGAAGCCGGCCGCCGAAAAAGTAGCTCCGCCTGTAGCGAGCGCGCAGGGGGAGGAAGCCGCGGCGAAAACGACGTCACCTGCAACGGACGCTCCGGTTGAGGCCGCGAACGAGGCCGGGCAGGCGGGCGCGCAGGATGAACCTGCGGTTACTCGGGACGAAGCGCCGGCTGTTGAAGCCGCCAGCGGGGACGAGGCGCCGGCGGAGACTGTCGCGGAAGAGGAAAAGCCGGCCAACGGCCGCAATCTTCTTCGCAAGGCCGTGGCCGATGCCTCGACGCTTGGAGCGGCAAGTGCGGAAGCGACACGGTCGGCGCGCCGCGCGCTCTATCAGGAAACCAAGGACGAAGACGAGAGCGTCGACGATGATGCGCGCAAGGAGCCGACCTTCGGGCGGCGGGCGCAGGTCGAAGACGAGGAAGCCGAGGTTGCGGCGGAGCCCCAGTTGGCCGCGCCGGAAGGTGATGACGACACGGACGATGACTTCGATGATGGCGCGCCGCTTGCCGGCGATGTCGGCGGTGAGCCGATGTCGATGCGCGGTATGTGGCTGATTGCCGTCGGTGTCGTTGCCTTCGTTCTGATCGCCGTTGCCGCGTGGCTCTATGCCCAGCGCGACGACTTCTTCCCGAGTGGGCCGGACAGCACGATCGAGGAGACGGCGACGCCGTCCTCGAACGAGGAAACGCCGCCGGCCGATGCCGACACGAACGAGTCGCTGGCGCCCAAGATCACCGATCGCCTGCCGGGTGCGGGTGATGGCGGTCCGGCGACGGATGCCCGCGCGGTGCCGACGGTGCGGGTTGTCGGGCCGACCTCGGAATCGACGGTCGATGGCGATCCGGTCGCCGAAGATCCGGCAGCAGCGCCCGCGGCGGAACCGCCAGCGAGCGAGCAAACGACGGAAGAGCCGCCGGCGGAAGAGGCCCCCGTCCCAGAACAACCTGCGGCGGAAGCACAGCCGGCGGAAGAACAGCCCGTGGCTGAAGCCCAGCCTGCGGCAGAGCCAGTGGCGGAACGGGCCTCTGGTGGTGAGGCTGGTCTCGTCGGTCAGCGGGCCATCCTTTACGAGGAAGGTGCGACGGCGGGCAGCTCCGGCCAGGCTTATCGCGGTCAGGTGGTGTGGTCGCTGGTCGAGGAACCTTCGACGTCGGGCGCCGGCGTCAATACCGTGCTGGTGGCGACGGCGGATATCCCGACCCAGTCGACATCGGTTGAGATCAGGCTGCGGCCGAATGCCGACAAGGCGATGCCCGCGAGTCACTGGATCGAGGTCAAGTTCAACCTGCCGGACGATTTCCGCGGCAAGGGGATCGGCAATGTCCCGGGCCTGATCATGAAGACCACCGAGGAAGCGCGGGGCGACGCCCTGCGCGGTGCTTCGGCGCGGGTGCTCGACAATCTGTTCTGGATCGCCCTTTCGGAAGACGCGGAAGAGGAACAGCGCAACGAGTCCTTGCTCAAGGATCGCGGCTGGATCGACATTCCTATTCTCTATGAGAACGGCAAACGGGCGATCCTGACGCTGGAAAAGGGCGCTCCCGGCGACCGTATGCTCAAGCAGGCGTTCGAGGCCTGGGCCGCCGGTTGATCGTCGCAAAGATCGGCAACGCGCTCTTCTTTCCTATCTCAACAGCTTCAACGACCCGGTGAGCGAGCGGACCCATTTCGATGGTCCGGCAAGCCCGAGCCCGTCGATCGCTTCGTGCGCCAGGTCGCGCGAGGGGAATGTTGCCGTGTAGTCCTCGTAGGCGTGCAGGGCGCGGGCGAAAGCGGGGAAGGGGACGACGGCGCGGATGCCGTCCTGCGGGATCGCCTTCAGCAGCAGTGCCTGGATGGTGTCGCCGTCCGCCTGCAATATGGGGACCGGGCGGTTCGAACTTGTCTCGATGGTGCGGCCTTCCATATCGGTGAGCCTGTCGGCCGCGAGAGCCGGCAAGGCCGCGCCGAGACCGATGCCGATCGCGCCAGCGGTGTTGGCGATCAGGCCGGCTGGCAGGTCCGGATTGACGATGATGGCAAGGCGAATGTCCGACGTTTTCATGGCATCCTCGGTGTGGTCGACTCTGCTGGCGAGGATAAGTGCCAGTCGTGGGTAGGCCTTGCCTTTTCCTTCCCATTTTTTGACGAAAAAGGTAGGTCTTACCGTCAATATTCAATTAGTGGGTAAAACATGCCTTCGCAGAGACTTGAGCCAGTTGACATCAAAATCCTGACGGCGCTGCAGGAAGACGGCCGCGCCACCAATCAGGGGCTCTCCGAGGCCGTGGGCCTGTCGACCTCGCCGTGCTGGCGCCGGGTGCGCAGTCTGGAAGACAGTGGGGTCATCACGGGCTATCGGGCGGAGGTCGAAAGGCGCGAAATCGGGCTTGGGGTGCTTGCCTTTATCCGCGTGCGGATAGACAGCCACAGCGAGGGCGAGGCGGAGGAGTTCTCCCGCAAGGTCGCCGAGCTTGACGAGGTCGTCGCCTGTTACAGCATTGCCGGCGATACGGACTTTCTGTTGCAGGTGGTTTCGCCCGATCTCGACACATATGCCGACTTCGCCATGACGGTGGTGCGCCGGTTGCCGCGTATCAAGGAAATGGAGACCACCTTCGTGTTGAAGGAGATCAAGCCGTTTCGCGGTTATCCGTTGAATTTCGCCGGATCGTGACCGCGGGGCTTGCCAAGCCCTCATCCTTCGCGCATGGTTCGGGCTCGTTCCGAGGGGCGCTCTTTGCGAGAGCTGAGATGGGACCGGTCCGCTAAGGACACAGTCTCGATCCCTTCGAACCTGATCCGGGTCATGCCGGCGAAGGGACGGAACCGTTCGCTCAGAACCGAACCATTCCCCGGATCGCATTGTCAGTTTGCCGCTCGTGCCGGGGATCCGTCATGTCGTTCTGCCTTGCCGATCTGAAAACCGCTGCTGGCGCGCGTGGCCGGGCGGTTTCGTGTGCGGAGGGGCGCGATGGGTAAGTTCGCTCCAGCCGCCGCGACGACGGCGCGGATCATTCTCGGCATCGCCGTTCTGGTCGGCGTTTGGGCGCTGCTGACGACGCTTTTCTCGCCGCCGGCCTATCTGCTGCCGGGGCCGCAGCGGGTGTTCTCCGTGCTCGTCGGCCGCGCGGGCTATCTGCTCGGCCATGCCGGCATCACGCTTATCGAAATCCTGCTCGGACTAGGGCTTGGCGCCGTGCTCGGCGTCATCACCGCGCTTGCCATGAACCGGCTGCCGCGCGCCGGTCGTCTGGTCATGCCGCTGGTGATCGCCAGTCAGGCGCTGCCGGTCTTTGCCATTGCGCCGCTGCTGGTGATCTGGCTCGGCTACGGGCTTGCCTCGAAGATCGCGATGGCGACGCTGATCATTTATTTCCCGGTCGTCTCGGCCTTCCATGACGGGCTCAACCGCACCGATGCCGGGCTGATCGATCTGGCGCATCTGTCGGGCGCGACGCCGGGCCAGACGCTGCGGCTCATCCGTGTGCCGGCGGCGCTGCCTTCTCTCGTGTCGGGTCTGCGGCTTGCCGCGGCCGTGGCGCCGATCGGCGCCGTCGTCGGTGAATGGGTCGGCGCGTCGAAGGGGCTCGGCTTCGTCATGGTGCAGGCGAATGCGCGCATGCAGACCGACATCGTTTTTGCCGCGCTTTTTCTTCTCGTCGTGATGGCGCTGGCCGTGCGTTTCGCTGTTGAGGCGGCGACACGGCGCCTCGTTCCCTGGATGCCGGAAAACCGATGACTTCCGCAATTTCCTCCCAACAGAAAGGTTGCCTGATGGCTCGACCGCTTTCTCTTCTCGCCGCGCTGATGATGGCGCTGTTCGCGACGCTGCCGGCGCGGGCCGGCGAGCCACTTACGGTGCTGCTCGACTGGTTCGTCAATCCCGATCACGCGCCTTTGGTGATCGCCAAGCAGGCCGGCTATTTCGACGATGCCGGTCTCGATGTGACGCTGGTGCCGCCGGCCGATCCGAGCGCGCCGCCGCGCCTCGTGGCTGCCGGTGAGGGCGATGTGGCCATCTCCTACCAGCCAAACCTTTATCAGCAGGTCGCCGAAGGTCTTCCCTTGAAGCGCTTCGGCACCATCGTCGCGACGCCGCTCAACTCGCTCGTTTTGCTGGCCGATGGGCCGGTCAAGTCGATCGCCGATCTGAAGGGCCGCAAGGTGGGCTTTTCGGTCGCCGGCTTTGAGGATGCGCTGCTTGCCGCCGTGTTGAAGACCGAAGGGCTGACGCTCGACGACGTGGAGCGGGTCAACATCAATTTCTCGCTGTCGCCGTCGCTGATCTCCGGCAATGTCGACGCGGTAATCGGCGCGTTCCGCAATTTCGAGATCACCCAGCTCAGGATCGAGGGGCACGAGGGCAAGGCCTTCTTCCTCGAGGAGCATGGCGTGCCGCCCTATGACGAGCTGATCTTCATCGCCCGTGAGGACCGGCTCGACGATCCGAAGCTTGCCGCGTTCCTGTCGGCTGTGGAGCGGGCGACGATCTTCCTTACCAATCATCCGGAAGAGGCCTGGAAGCTCTTTATCGCGGCGCATCCGGACCTCGACGACGAGCTCAACCGTCAGGCCTTCACCGATACGCTGCCGCGTTTCTCGAAGAGCCCGGCGGCGTTCGATGCCGCCCGCTATGCGCGCTTTGCGACCTTCATGAAGGATGCCGGGCTGATCCCGGAAGCGCTGCCGGTGTCGTCCTATTCGGTGATGCCGAAATAAGGCTACCGCACGACAAACGAAAAGGCCGGCTGAAGAGCCGGCCTTTTTTGTGGGGAGTGGCGTTGCACCATTCACTCCCCGTCATCCTCCGGCTTGACCGGAGGATCGCTCTCAATGTGCACAGCGTCCGAGTGAGAGCACTTTGGGGAACCGCCATGTCTACGGCGCCAGATCACCAGGGCTGTGCTCATCGCTGGCCGATCCTCCGGTCAAGCCGGAGGATGACGCAAGCAACAATGACCCGGGAGTGATCCGAGAAGAGGGGCAGGCAGGGCGGCGGGGCGCCGCCCGGTCAGGCCGACGGGCGGGCCTCGACGGCGCGCTTGTTCATGGCGGCGGCCTGCGCCTGCATGTTCTTCTGCACCTTCTCGAAGGCGCGGACATCGATCTGGCGGACACGCTCGCGGCTGACCCCGAACTCTTCGGACAGGGTTTCCAGCGTCAGCGGGTCCTCCGACAGGCGGCGGGCCTCGAAGATGCGGCGTTCGCGATCGTTGAGCACGTCCATCGCCTCACGCAGCATGGTGCGGCGGATGTCGAGTTCTTCCTGATCGGCGAGGATCTTCTCCTGGCTTTCGCTTTCGTCGACGAGCCAGTCCTGCCATTCGCCGCCTTCCGATTCCTGGCGGATCGGGGCGTTGAGCGAGGCGTCGCCACCGAGGCGGCGGTTCATCGAGATGACCTCTTCCTCGCTGACGCCGAGGCGAGTGGCGATTTCCGAGACCTGATCGGGCTTGAGGTCGCCCTCGTCGAGCGCCTGGATCTGGCCCTTGACCTTTCGCAGGTTGAAGAACAGGCGCTTCTGATTGGCTGTGGTGCCCATCTTCACGAGGCTCCACGAGCGCAGGATGTATTCCTGGATCGCGGCCTTGATCCACCACATCGCATAGGTGGCGAGACGGAAGCCGCGTTCGGGATCGAAGCGCTTGACCGCCTGCATCAGGCCGACGTTGCCCTCGGAAATGACTTCGCCGATCGGCAGGCCGTAGCCGCGATAGCCCATCGCAATCTTGGCGACCAGACGCAGATGCGAGGTCACCAGCTTGTGGGCGGCGCTGCTGTCATCATGTTCGAGGTAGCGCTTGGCCAGCATGTATTCTTCTTGCGGCTCAAGCATGGGAAAGCGACGGATTTCGGTCAGGTAGCGCTGCAAACCATTCTCGCCGGCGGCAATCGCCGGAAGGGAAGTCCGAGCCATATATCAATCCCCTTCTTTTTCTGGATCCCGCTTCGGCGGCAATCCTTCCGCGGTGCCGTTTGCGGCCACCGCCATTGCCAATATAGGGATGATTTTGGCGAAAACAGGCCGAAACTAGCTGACGCTTTCGTGAAAAGCGTCGAGAATCGCGGAAAAGTCGGCCGGAAGCGGGCTCTCGAAGCGCAAAATTTCGCCGGAAACCGGGTGGCGAAAGCCGAGAATGGCGGCGTGCAGCGCCTGCCGGCCAAGTGCCTCGACGGCATTTCGCGCCGTGTCGGGCAGTTTGCGGGCCTTGGTGGCGAAGCCCGCGGCATAATCGATGTCGCCTACCAGCGGGTGGCCGATATGGGCCATGTGGACGCGGATCTGGTGGGTGCGGCCGGTCTCGAGCCGGCATTCGACGAGCGAGGCGACCGGATCACTCTCGCCATCAAGGGTGAAGCGTTCGATGACGCGCCAGTGGGTGACGGCGTGCTTGCCGCCCGAGGTCACCACGGTGCGCTTCATGCGGTTGTTGATGGAGCGGTCCAGCGGGGCGTCGACCGTGCCTTTGGCGCTGCGCGGGCTGCCCCAGACAAGCGCCAGATAGAGCCGCTGCAGCGGCCCCTCGCGGCCGTGGTCGGCGAATTGTTCGGCAAGGCCGCGATGGGCGATGTCGTTCTTGGCAATCACCAGAAGGCCACTCGTATCCTTGTCGAGGCGGTGGACGATGCCGGGGCGGCGCACGCCGCCGATGCCGGACAGGCTGTCGCCGCAATGGGCGATCAGCGCGTTGACCAGCGTTCCCGTCCAGTTGCCGGCGGCCGGGTGCACCACCATGCCGGCCGGCTTGTCGACGACGATAAGGTCGTCATCCTCAAAGGCGACGTCGAGCGGGATCGCCTCGCCGCGCGGCGTGGCGTCCTCCGGTTCGGGCTGGACGAGGCGCACGGTGTCACCCGCATTGACCCGGTGGTTGGGCTCCACTATCGTCGCGCCGCCGATCGAGGCATGGCCGTCCTTGATCAGCGCCTTGGTGCGGCTGCGGCTGAAACCGGGCGCATTGGCGGCCAGAAACGCATCGAGCCGCATGCCGGCGGCATCGGCATCAACCGTAACGTCTATTGCGCTTTCCGCGTCCCGGCGAGGCTCGTCCGTCATGTCCAATCCCAATTTCGAAGACGAAGAAGAAAAGCCGCTCGATCCCGCCGCGGAACGTTTGCAGGCGAAGCTCAAGGGGCTGTTGCTGGTCTCGAGCCTGATCATGGGGCTCGGCCTGACGGCTGTGTTGTCGGCTATCATCTACCGGGTGGTCAAGGACGATGGTGAGCCCGACTGGGCGACGCGGGCAAATATCGAGGCGCTCATCGAGGATCCACTGACCGGCGACATCGTCGGCACCAGCCTCGACGGTAGCCGCATGGCGATCACGCTGCGCACCGAAAAGGGCCTGCGTGTTCTCGTCGTCGACGTCAATTCCGGCAGCGTTCAGCGTCAGGTCGATCTGATCGGACAGCGCTAAGGGTTTTCCGCGCGCCCGGTGCGATCCGAGAGCGGGTTTTTCGCACAAAGGCGCGGAGAGTTCTTGCGCCGAAGCGCCATCGGCGTTATATCCGCCTTCCGGCGCTGCTGCTTGCCAGCCAAGCCTTTGCGCCCCCATCGTCTAGCGGTCTAGGACGCTGCCCTCTCACGGCAGAAACAGGGGTTCGAGTCCCCTTGGGGGTGCCATTCACCTATCTCACGCGAATTCGCTATGCTCATCGCTCCGATGGGGCGGCCTTTTCGGCCGGCGCTCGTTCGAGCTTGCGAATGCTTCGCGTTCGAGTTTGCCGTATATGGGTACGGCACCTCTCCGGCGCCAGATTTCCTAGATACTGATAACTGCGATCGGCTCGCCAGCGGATCGTCGTGCCTCAATCCCCGCAGGTCAGATTGAACGTCTTTTCGTATTCCTTGCCGATCGTCTCGCCGTTATCGACGCGGGCATGAAGCACGAAGGGATTGCAGTCGTGGTCGACGATGATCGAGCGCACCGACTCGCCCTTCAGGCCGACATAGGAAATCGACCATCCCTTGTCGACCATCATTGGCCCGTGTTCCTCGTAAGGGTTGGTGACATAGACGATCAGCATCGGCGGGTTCGGATAGACGGTGTTCTTTTCGCCTGAGACGACGAGGTCGATCAGCACCTGGGTCGATGAGCCTTCCTCGCCATTGGCGATGATCTGCTCCTTCTTGCGGGCGATGTTCTTCGACAGATTGCCGGTGTCTTCCCAGATCAGATAGGCGCGGGCGCGGTCGAATTTCACCGGCTCCAAGGCGCTTGCGGCGCTGCCGGTCGCGAGCGCGGCAAGGATCGCCAGAGAGACCGTTTTGACATTGAAAATGTCCCGGGCTCGCGCCCAAGTCTGAATAATGCTCATGGTTTGCCGTGCTCCCCCCTCTGGTCCGGCGATGGCAAAGCCTAGACTATGAAGCCGCCACCCGAAAGGTCGATTTCGTTGCGGAATGTGGCAAATAATCCTAGTGGACGGCGTCCGGCTTCTCTGCCAATTTCTTGAATTGTCGAGGTTTTCATCAGGGGTGCGCCCCCGGACCAACGGAAAGCAGGGAGCATGAACATGAACAACGGAAAGCGGAAATTCGTACTGGTTGTCGCGGCGGCCGCGACGGCTTTGGCGCTCGGCGCGTCGGCCTCCTACGCGGAGCGGCAGCCGCAGATGCGCAAGGCGCTTGAGAAGCTGAAAGATGCGGAAGCGCACCTGCAGCTTGCCACCGCCGACAAGGGCGGACACCGGGTGCGCGCCATGCGGCTGGTGCGCGATGCCATCCGCGAAGTGCAGGCCGGAATCAGGTTCGACAACCGCAACTAGTCCGGTATCGCCGTCCAGAAAGCTTGTGAGCCCGGCGCGTCCTGCGATGCGCCGGGTTTTCTGTGCTGTGGCGGATCGGCGTCAGTCAGTGTCGGCGCGTTCCTCGGCACGGTCGTTGATCGTCTTGACGCGGAAGAAGCGGCCGACGACCAGCGGGGCGAGAAAGCCGGCGATGGCGAATACCCAGATACCGATTGCAAGCCACGACCCCCAAAGTATCGACCAGTCGCCGTCGGAGATGGTCAGCGCGCGGCGCAGGTTTTTCTCCATCTCGTTGCCGAGCAGGACGCCGAGGATGATCGGCACCAGCGGCACGTCGAGCTTGCGCAGCACATAGCCGAGCACGCCGAACGCGATCATGACGAGAAGATCGAAGGTCGAACCGGAAATGCCGTAGATGCCGACGAAGGAGATCATGGCGACGGCGGGCATGAGGTATTTTGACGGGACCTGCAGGACGCGGACGAACAGGCCGACCATCGGCACGTTCATTGCGAGCAGCATCAGATTGCCGATGAAGAGCGCGGCGATCAGGCCCCATACCACGTCGGGCTTCTGGGTGAAGAGTAGCGGGCCGGGGGTGATGTTCAGCGCCATCAGCATGGCGAGTAGCACGGCGGTGGTGCCCGATCCGGGCACGCCGAGCGCCAGCATGGGCACGAGCGCGCCGCCGGAGGCCGCGTTGTTGCCAGCCTCGGGGGCGGCGACGCCACGCGGATCGCCGTTTCCGAAGGTGTTGTTCTTGTTCTTCAGTCGCTTTTCGAACGTATAGGCGATGAACGAGCCGAGCGACGCGCCGGCGCCCGGCAACACGCCGGCGATAAAGCCGAGGCCGGTTCCGCGCGCCATCGAGCCGAGCGAATGCCGGATCATCGACCAGGGCGCCGTGATGCGGCCGAGCTTTGCTTTGCTGGCGTCGAAGTCGCCATTGCCCTTGTGTTCGAGGAACAGGAACACTTCCGACAATGCGAACAGGCCGACGATCGCGACGAGGAAGTCGATGCCGTCGTAAAGGTGGATCTCGTTAAAGGTCAGGCGCGGCACGCCGGTCTGGTGGTCGACGCCGATCATGGCGATGCCGAGCCCGATGGCGGCTGCAATGGCAGCTTTCGCCTGGTTCTTGGAGGCGATGCCGCCGAGCGTGGCAAAGGCCAGCGTGAAGAGGGCGAAATACTCCGCCGGACCGAACAGCAGCGCGACCTTGACCAGCTGCGGCGCGAGCAGGACCAGCCCCCAGGTGGCGAAGAAGGCGCCGACGAAGGAGGCGATGCCGGACAGGGCGAGCGCTTCGCCTGCCTTGCCGGCGCGCGCCATCGGGTAGCCGTCGAGCGTGGTCATCAGCGCCGGTTCGTCGCCGGGGATGTTCAACAGGATCGACGAGATGCGGCCGCCATACATGGCGCCGTAGTAGACCGAGGTCAGCAGGATCAGGGCGGGCGTCGCCGGCAGGCCGAGCGTAAAGGCAAGCGGGATCAGGATCGCGACGCCGTTCGATGGGCCGAGACCGGGCAGAGCGCCCATGATGGTGCCAAGGAAGCAGCCGAGCAGGGCGAGCCCGATATTCTGCCAGGTGAGGGCGATGGCGAAGCCGTCGGCCAGGTAGCTGAGGGTGTCCATGTCAGAATCCCCACGGTCCGACGGCAAGGCTGAGGCCGAGGATGAGACGGAAGATGACGAAAATGCTGACCGCGATGCCGATGCCGGCGATGATTGCGGCAAACAGTCCGGCGCCGAGCCGCCAGCTCAGAAGTCCTGCGGCGACGGCTGTCGAGATGACGAAGCCGACTTCCGGCAAGGCGTAGGTGTAGGCGATCATCACCGCCACGGCGAAGACGATCTCGAGAATCCCGCCGAGTGGCGGCCAGTCGGGTTTTTTGTCGGGTCGGATGATCGGGTAGAGACCCGAGAGCGCCAATACGCCGCCGATCAGGTACGGGAAGAATTTCGGTCCGACGGGATCGGAAAGAAAGCTGATCTGCGTCTTCGAGGCGAAGTAGACGTACAACGCCGCCAGTACGATGCAGACAACGCCGAGAATCCGGTCGCTCATCGTGAGACCTCCGCGGAAGTGGCGCCACGCGCCGGGCGCAGGTTCGTCCGGGCGTGTGAACCGGAATTCGGCCGGGCGCGACACGCCCGGCCGAATCCTGCTGTTTACTGGAGGATACCGATTTCGCGGCTGAGCGCTTCGGTCGCCTCGATCTGTCCCTTGACGAAGGCGGTGAAGGCGTCACCCTGAAGATCGAGCGGCATCAGGCCGTTGTCAGCCATGACCTTCTTCCATTCGTCGGAATCGTAGACCGTCTTGATGGCGGTCGACCAGAAACCGAAAGCCTCGTCGGACATGCCGCCCGGGGCGTAGAAACCGCGCCAGTTGGCGCCGATGGCGTCGATGCCCTGTTCCTTGGCCGTCGGGAAGGCGCCGAACTCGCCCGGCAGCCGGTCTTCGGCGAGCACGGCAAGCACCTTGATGTCGCCCGAGTCGACGAAGCCCTTGGCCTCGGAAATGTCGCCGGAGAAAGCCTGAACGTGGCCGCCGAGCAACTGCGTCACGGCTTCGCCGCCGCCTTCGAAGGCGACGTATTTGACCGCGCGGGCGTCATCGATACCGGACGCCTTGGTGGCGATCAGGACCTTCAGGTGATCCCAGCCACCGACCGCCGAGCCACCGGCGACGGCGACCTTGGACCCGTCCGCCTTGATGGCGTCCATCAGATCGGTGAGCGAATTCATCGGCGAGTCCTTGGCGACCGCGATGACGCCGTAGTCGGCGCCGATCGAGCCGACCCAGCGGACCTGGCTCATATTGGCGCCGGGATAGGCACCCTGGGCGAGACGGGTCGTGGTCGCGGAGGACGCGGCGACGATCAGGTCGTTGTCGTCATTGCGCTTGCCGACCACTTCGGCGAAGGCAACGCCGCCGCCGCCGCCCGACAGATTGGTCACCTGCACCGGGTTGCCGACGATCTTCAGATCGTAGAGGGCCTTGCCGACCTGGCGGCAGGTGAAGTCCCAACCGCCGCCGGCACCGGCCGGGGCGATGCACTCGCTGTTGGTCGGTTCGAAGGCGGAGGCCGGCATGGCAAAGCCGGCGGCCACCATCAGGGAAAGGGTGCAAGCCGCAGCAAATCTCTTCATCGCATATCTCCCTAGGACTCTTTCCGGTTGATGAGGATCGCTGTCGATCCCGGAAAGGCGGCCGGCGGATCGTTTGGCGCCGCCGGCAGTTCTTGTTCGGAGCACAAGCGCCCGATCCGCAGACTAGAGCACGACTTGTCGCGGTCGACAATCGAAGAAGCGCGCGCGGACTGTGGAGGCGCGATGCTCAATGCGGTGTGATCAGCAGCTCGCGCGGATAGTCGGTGAGGAACTCGCAACCCGTTTCGGTGACGACGACGGAATCTCCGATGCGGCCGCCGAGCGCGCCGTCGATCGAGATGCCGCCGTCGACGGCAAACGTCATGCCGGGCTGCAGCATGGTCTTGTCGCCGGCCTTGAGTTCAGGCGCTTCGAGATAGGCGACGCCGATCGAGCGTCCCGTCCGGTAACCGGTCGTGTAGCCGCGCTCGCGATAGACGTCGTTGGCGGCGGCGGCGATATCCTCGGCGAGCACGCCGGGGCGGATGGCGGCGATGGCCGCTTGCTGGGCGTCGATGGCGGCCTGCTGAACGCGGGCGGCTTCCTCGGAGATTTCCGCGATGTGGAACATGCGGTCGAAGCCGAGCTTGTACTGCTTGAACTGGGCCATGTTGCAGAAGCAGAAATAGACGGGATCGCCGCGTTCCAGCGCGCGGACATTGGCGCGTCGATGAACCATGGCAGTGTCGCGGCCGCTTTGCATGATCTGCAGATTGTGGATCATCGGCGAAACGAAGCGCTCCCATCCGCGGTCGGTCAGGAAGCCGGCGGCGGCGCGGGTGCCGGCGTCGATCACGGCCAGCGCCGACTCGTATTCGCGCGCTCCTTCAGCCAGCGACTCATGGGCGGCACGCATCATCGCGCCGGCGATCTGACCGGCCTGCTTCATCACCGAGATCTCAAGCGGCGATTTGATCATCCGCATGCCGCCGAGCAGCGGGGAGATGTCGGCGAGCGCCGTTGCCGGAAAGGTCTCGTCGAGGAAATTGCGCAGGATGGCGGGCAGGGTGGCTTTTTCGACCCAGAGTCTCTCCACGCGATCACCGAGCGTCTCGCCGAGCACGCGAGCCCAGCTACGCTGGCCCATATCCTCCCAGACCCGGATGTCGGAGACCCAGGTCATTTCCGAGACCATCTCCGATTCCATCAGCGGGGTGATGACCGTCGGCTCCTCGTCGGGACGGATCACCAGCATGGTCGGGCGGCCGAATTCGATTCCGAGGTAGCCCCAGAACCCGGCGAGATAGGCGATCGAGCTCTCGTCGGTGAAGAGCGCGACCTCGACGCCGTGCTGCGCCATCAGCGTCTGCAGCCGCTCGGTTCTCTGGCGGGCTTCCTCGATCATGGCCGGCGTCCTCGCGGTTCTGGTTGTCGTCGTCAGCACATAGGAGGCCGGAAGGGGAGCGCGCGCAATTGAAAACCGCCGCGCCGGGTTCCGTTTGGGCGCGTTGCGACAGGTTTTACCGTATCGGTCAAATGTCCGTTGACGCTCCGGCAGCTTTCGGGTCGTGAAATTTTAATATAAATATGTTTTCATCATGTAAGAAATTCGTCGATATCGAAAACTCCGCTTTTAGAAAAAGAAATGCTTTCGACGTTCGTAACGATGTCAGTACCAAGATCGCCTTCCTTGTCGGTCACCTTGATGCCTCCTCGGACTTTTGTGATTTGGTACCGTTCGACGCTTCCGGCATAGAGAGCGGTGTCGTGGCCAATGCCACCCCGGATTACGTCGTGTCCGATGCCCCCGGAAAGGAAATCGTTGCCGGCTCCGCCGATCAACGTGTCTCTGCCGACGCCGCCAGACAGGGTGTCGCTACCCATCCCACCATCTATCTTGTCGTCGCCGACGTTTCCCCCAAGGGAGTCGTCGCCGCGCTGGCCGAAGATGACATCATCTCCGAAGCCGCCGTGGATATTGTCATTTCCGTCTCCACCGAGAAGCCTGTCTCGATCATCGCCACCCAAGAGCGAGTCGTTGCCGTCGCCACCATTCAAAAAGTCGCGCCCACTTCCTCCGTTCAGCAAGTCATTGCCTTTATTCCCGAAAATTCGGTCGTTTCCACCTTCACCAAAACTCCGATCATCGCCGTCTCCCGATGAAATGGAATCATCGCCGATGCCTGCGCGAATGACGTCGTCGCCGTTTTGGCCGGCTATCGTGTCGTTTCCAGCTCCTCCATTGATGGTATCGCGACCGCTTTGACCGAAGATTTGATCGTCTCCACGGTTTCCGAACAACAAATCGTTGCCGCGGCCGCCAACGATGAAGTCGGAACATTCGCCCCCTCTGACGACATCGTTCCCATTCCCTCCTGAAATCGTGTCCGATCCGTCGTTACCCGATAGCGTGTCGTCACCGTTACCGCCATCAATGGTGTCGTTTCCTCCGTCGCCAGTGACGGTATCGTCTCCGTCGCCACCACCAACGGAGTCATCGCCGCTTCCACCTGCGACGGAATCGTCACCATCGTCTCCCGCGAGAGTGTCATCGCCATCGCCCCCAGTGACAGTGTCGTCTCCGGCTCCGCTTGTGACGGCGTCATCTCCGTCGTCCCCTGCGACAGTGTCGTCCCCATCTCCGCCGCCGAGGGTGTCGTCTCCATCTCCGCCAGCAACAGAGTCATCGCCGCCGCCTCCACCGACTGAATCGTTTCCATCGCCTCCTGACACTGCGTCGTCCCCGTCACCTCCATCGACGGTATCGTCACCCCCGCCTCCGGTAACAGTGTCGTCTCCGTCGCCTCCGGAAACGGTGTCGTCACCATCTCCGCCGGATACGGTGTCATCTCCATTTCCGCCGGTCACGGTGTCGTCTCCGCCACCGCCACCTGTCACGGTGTCATCTCCACCACCGGCCGTTTCGACGGTGAGTGTGAATGTCGTCGTGACCAGTCCACCGTTGGCGTCATCGGCGGTGACGGCAATCGTATAGGACCCAGCATCCGTGGAAGTCGGCGCCCCTGAGAATGTTGTGCCGTTGAAGGTTAGCCATGACGGCAGCGCATCTCCGGACTCGAGGGTGGCGGAATAGGAGAGGGTGTCTCCGACGTCGTCGTCGCGGAATGCATTTGTTGGCACGGTGAGAGTGAACGCCTCTCCCGCGGTCGTCGTCTGATTGCTGATGCCATTGTCAACGACAGGCGCTGTGTTGGCTTTTTGAACGTCTACGGTGACATCACTGTCGGCGCTGGTGCGCCCATCGGTGTCCGTCAGGACCACGCGGACGGTGCGCTCACCCGTCGTCGGATCGGTGGTGTCCGTGTTCTCATAGGTGATTGCCGCGATGAGTGCTGCAACGGCTTCCTGGGTTGCGTTGCCGTTCAGGTCAACAGTCAAGTCGGGGCTACTATTGCCGACGGTATATGTGCCGATTGCTATACCGGCGTAGGTGACGGTCCCGGTGCTTCCTGCCGTAAAGTTGCCGCCGCCGGTGCCGATCTCACCGGCGCCCGTGCCGCTGTCTTCTATGGCAAGCCGGTCTTCTGTGGAGTCGGCGCCTGCTGAAATCGATATGGACAACTGCCCGCCGGAAAAATCGGTGGCATCGTCAGTCACAGTCGCATCCGATCCCTGATCGAGAAGGGCAGGTCCCGAACCTGAAACGTAGTTCAGGCGGTCGCCATCGAGATTGCCAATTGTTGGTGCAGTGTCGAAATCAAGCGTGCCGACGACGTAGATATCGGTTCTATGGTTTGTGTCGTCGGCAAGTATTGGCGCAGAGCTTTCAAACGCGACCGTACTCCCGTCGGCGGAAATGACTGCGTCGGTGCCAGGAGTGTAGTTTGTGATCTGATCGCCGTTTTCGTCGACGGTAATTCGAATGATTATGTTTGTGTTTCGGTCGTAGCGAAAAACGTCCGTGCTTCCGTTGGTGTCGTCATCAACGAGATTGGAGGCATTCGACTCAAAAGTTACGTAGCGTCCATCTGCTGAAATTGAAGCATTCGTGGCACGTTGGTTGGCAGGTTCTCCGTCAGCGGAAAGGGAGACGCATTCGACAGAGTCGGTAGTCCGATCGTAGACATATATCTGGTTGGATTCTGTAATTCCGTCGACAAGATTTGTCGCTTCAGACTCAAAAACAATGATGTTTCCATCGTGCGAAATCGACGGCGTGTATGATTTCCCATTAGCGTCTTCGTGGTCGGATCGTACTGATATTCTTTCGAATTCACCAATTTTTCGATCGTATACAAATATATCTTCTAGTGCATTTGTATCTGTGTCTTTTGGGTCGATATTGTCGAGCAGAGATCGGAAGACAATTACCGTTCCATCGCCCGAAAGTGAAGCCTGAAGGACGGCGTGGCCCACCGCGATAATGTCTTGTGGAACGGGAATTCGTTCAACTTCTCGCGTTTCTCTATTGTAAATGAATGCATCACTATTTTCGTTGATATCATTGTCGATAATATTTGTTCCGCTGGAAGTATAAAGAATGTATTTTCCATCATTGGAAATTGACGCATCATATGAGTGGCCGTTTGAAACTATTCCGTTGTTATCTTTGGAAATTAGTTCTACATTTTCAGTTTGGGTGTCGTATAAATATATATCAGAATTTTTGTTAACGTCTTCGGTGACTATCGATGTGGTGGTTTCGTAGAGCACGTATCGTCCGTCGACCGAAATGAACGGATTTGTGGAACTGTATCTGAGTTGTTCGCCGTTTTCGTCGACCGATACTCTTTTTAGTTCACCTGTCGCTAAATCTTTAAGGAATATATCAACATTGTTGTTGGTGTCGCCTGCGATCAAATTGGTCGCCTCCGACGTGAAAACTACGTACCTGCCATTTCCCGATATTGAGATGAGGTCCGAATGATTGTTGCCTTCGGTATTGGTCGAGCTGGTGGAGGCGCGGACAATCGTCATTGGAAAACTCTACGCTACGCAAAACACAAAGAGCAGGATGCATAATTTCCTACTGCACGAAAAACGTTAGTTAACAAATCCTAAATTATCAACCGGGCGTACCGCGGTGCGATAAAATGACCAGCCTAGCGTGTTGAGGCAGCGGTTCCTTCGTCCGCTCGTGCATTCTGAAGCTCGTCTATCGGTCAAATGTCCGTTGACGCTCCGGCAGCTTTCGGGTCGAATTGCAGCGGGGACGACCGAGAAGGGGAATTTCAGCCATGCCCGCCAGGCTTGCCGGCGTACTGCGCCTATTCGTCGTGTTTTTCGCGTTGTCCGCCGCGGCGGTCGCGCATGCGGAGGATCGCTTCGCGCTGGTGGTCGGCAATGCCGATTACGAAGGCGAGATGCTCGGCCCGCTGAAAAACCCGGCCAATGATGCGGCGTTGATCGCCGAATCTCTGAAAAAGGCGGGCTTCGAGGTCGATCTGGTGCTCAACGCCGATCTGCGCACCATGAAGCGCTCGGTGCAAAGCTTCGGCAAGAAACTCTCGGCGGCGGGGCCGGGCAGCACCGGGCTGTTCTACTATTCCGGCCATGGCTTTCAGGCGGGCGGGGTCAACTATCTCGCGCCGCTCGGCGCACAGCTTCAGGACGAGGTTGATGCCGAGTTCGAGGCGCTTTCGGTCGACTGGGTGCTCGGCAAGCTGGAAGGCGCGCACAAGGGCGTCAACGTCGTGGTGCTCGACGCCTGCCGCAACACCGCGCTCAGCCGCAGCATTTCCACACAGGCGCAGGGTCTTGCGCTGATGCGGGCGACGCCGCGCGGCAGCTTCATTTCCTTTGCCACGGCTCCCGGCAGCACGGCGACCGACGGCAAGGGGCTCAACAGCCCGTATAGCGCGGCAATCGCCCAGCAAATCCTGCGCCCGGGCATCACCATCGAGGCGGCGTTCAAGAATGTGCGCCGCGCGGTCGTCGAGGCGACCAGCGGCGAGCAGGTGCCGTGGGACCATTCCTCGCTGACCGACGATGTTGTGTTCCTGCCGGCGGATTCGCCGGCCGCAATTGCCGCTGCCGAAGCCGCGTCGGGTGACGCCTCGAAGGTGCAGCTCGAACTGCAGCTGTGGAACGACGTCAAGGACAGCGGTTCGGCCGAGCAGATCCAGACCTATCTCGAAGTGTTCCCGCAGGGTGCCTTTGCCGCGCTCGCCGAAGCGCGCATTTCGGCGCTGCCGGGGGCGGGCGGCACGGCGGGCCACAGCGAGGTCGAAAAGCTGTTCGCCCAGCTCGCCAGCCGCGCGACCATCGTCGAGACGCCGAAGCGGCCGCACGAGTTCTACTCGAATGCGCGGTTGCGCGAGATCCAGGGCGACTATCCGAAGGCCCGGCAGGACTACATGAAGTACTTCGCCTTCGGCATGCCGCAGGTCGATCCGCATTACCGGTTCCAGAATTTCCTGACCGTGCAGGAAGGCCGCGCCGGCGCGCGCCAGGTCTACAACGGCATCACCCAGGGCAGCCGCGATGCGACGCTGCAATTCGCCGAAATCCTGCTTGCCGAGCGAGAGGAGCGTGTCGCGGCGCTGACCGGTTTCCTCAAAGCGCATCCGGATTTCTCGCCGGCGCTCTACGAGCTCAGCCGCGACTATTCCGCCGCCCGCCTCGGCCAGCAGTCGATGACCGACAAGAAGGAAGAGCTGCGCCTGCTCACCGCCTTCATGAAGGAGGTCGAGGGCGGCAACTTCCTCGGCTATTTCATCGACCAGCAAATGGCCGCCGAGATGCTTGAGGACGCCAAGACCCGGCTCGCCGCGCTGTCGTTCCTCAATCAGGCGGCGCTGGAAAGTCCGGTCACGATCAAGCCGACGCGCAGCAATCAGGGCTGGATGGTCAATCTTTCGATCGCCGATCGCGCCAAGGAAATCTTCGTCGCGAAACCGGGTGAGGAGTTCCGCTCGACCGGTTTCATGCAGGGCTATGTCGATCCGCAGACCGGCCAGCCGCTCGCCTATCCGATGTTCGAGTTGCCGGGCAATGCGGAGAAGATGACCATCAAGGTGAAGTATCGCGATATCCGGGATGAGGAGCGCGGGCCTTATGACGTCGTCTTCGATCCGGACATGGCGCTGGTTGCCGGGCAGAAGGACATTCTGGAGCGCCTGTCATCGGCCTGGATCGCCTATCCGGACAAGAAGCGGGCCTATTTCACCCACCTGATCAGCTATCGCTGCGCGATCTCGGAAGTGCGCTACGGTCTCGGCACGGATGAGGTCTCGAAAACCTTCGCGATGCCGAAGTGCAATCCGAGCGATCCGCACGCCATTCCGCGCGACTGGAACAAGCTGTGGGTTACGCTGCCGAAGGGCGTGCCGTTCCTGTCGGTTCAACTCACCTATAAGGATGGCAGCCAGTCGCGGGTCGTGCGCTTCGACAGGCCCTGATGCGACGTGAGTGAAGCCAGTCCAGTACCCCGCCGTTCGATCCGCCTGTGGGCGCTGGCGGTTGTCGTCGCGCTGTTCTCGGTCGTTGTCGCGCTGATCGCTGTCCATCGGCTTGAGCTGGTCGCCGTCGACCGGATCATGACGCGTGCGCTCGGCGCCGGTGGCGGCGGCGATATCGTCATCGTCGCGGTGACCGAGGACACGCTGGCGACCTTGCCCTATCGCTCGCCGATAGATCGCGGCTTTCTCGCCGACCTGATCGCGCGGATCGATCGCGCCGGGCCTGTCGCGATCGGCGTCGATGTGCTTGTCGATCAAAAGAGCGAGGCCGAGAAGGATGCGCGGCTGCGTGCCGCCATCGATGCGGCGAAGGCGCCGGTGGTGATGGGGTTCGCCACCACCGAGGATGGGCTTTCCGAACGACAGGGGGCAGCTCTGCAGACGTTTCTCGGCGAGCGTCGCAAGGGGCTGGTGGCGCTGCGCCGCGATGAGATCGACGGCATCGTGCGGCGTTTGTCGACGGGCCGGGTCGTCGCGGGCGAGCGGGTGCCCTCGCTCGCCGAAGCGATGGCGGCGGATGCGATGTTGCACTCCTCCCCGCTCGACCAGCGCATCGTCTACCGCACCGACGGGGCTGGCGCGCCCTTTGCCTTCCCGGTCTATCCGGCGCATGCCGCAAATGTGCTTCCCGACACGTGGTTCGCGGGCAAATACGTGCTGATCGGCACCGATCTGCCGGAGACCGACCGGCACGGGACTCCCTTCGTCGCGCCGCTCGGCACCAAGGCCGGGGCGCTGGCCGGTGTCGGTATCCACGCGCACATGCTGGCACAGGTGCTTGCCGGCGAGCGTCTGTCGCTGTTGCCGCGTCTCGGCGGTGTGCTGACGACGCTGGCGCTTGCGGTGCTGTCCTGCCTGCTGTTCGTGCTGACGCTTAGGCCCTGGACGCGGGTCGCCGGGCTTGCGGTTCTGGTGTTCGGCTACGTCGCTCTCGGCATCTGGCTGTTGGTCGCCGGTGGGCTGGTCGTGCCGCTTCTCGCGCCGCCGGCCGCCGCGATCCTGTCGGCCGCGATCCTGTCACTGGTTCACTGGCACCGGGACTGGTCGGCGCATCGCTTCATCAAGTCGGCCTTTTCGCGCTATGTCAGCCCGGCGGTGGTCGAGCGCATCATTGAACACCGGCTCGGACTGACGCTCGGCGGCGAGAAGCGCGTCGTCACCTATGTCTTCACCGACCTTGAAGGCTTCACGGCGCTGTCTGAACGGTTGCCGGCGAACGAGGTCGCGGCAATCCTCAATGCCTATCTCGATGCGATTTGCGGCCTGTTCACCGAGGCCGACGCGACCATCGACAAGATCGTCGGCGACGCGGTGATCGGCTTTTTCGGCGCACCGGCGGAGCAGGAAGATCAGGCAACGCGGGCGGTTGATCTGGCGCTCGCTATCGATCGGTTCTCGGAAGCGCATCGCCGGGAACTCGCGGCGCGCGGCGTGGCGATTGGTGCCACCCGCATCGGCATTCACAAGGGCGAGGCGATCGTCGGCAATTTCGGCGGTTCGCGGTTCTTCGACTACACCGGTGTTGGCGACACGGTGAACACGGCCGCGCGGCTCGAAGGGGCAAACCGTTATCTCGGCACCCGCATTCTGGTTAGCGACGCGGTCGTTGCCGATGACGGAACGCATGTGTTCCAGCCGGCGGCCGAGCTGGTGCTGAAGGGCCGCGTGGCGGCGATCGCCTGTTTCACGCCCGTATCCAGCGATGGCGGGGATACGGAATGGCTCGATGTCTATCGCGCGGGCTATGCGGCGCTTGCTGGGCAAGATGCGGCGGCGAATGCGCTTTTCCAACAGGTTCTTACGAAAAATCCGGAGGATCCGCTTACCCTGATGCATGATGGGCGCTTGCGGCGGGGCGAACAGGGCGTCACACTTGTGTTGGCCGACAAGTGACACGATGTGATGATGACAGGGCGACGGAATTTGGAGTACCGGCAATGAAGGCAGGTGTTCTCAGGGTTTTGGCGATCCTGTTTTTCGCGCTTTCCGCATGCGGTCTGGCACGCGCCGAAGGCGGCGCCGTTGTCATCGCCGTCACCGATGGCGGCCCCGATGTCCATCCGGGCGATGAAATCGGCAACGCAGATATTCTTGAAATTCCCGATGGCGCTTCGGTGACGCTCATCCGTCAGGACGGCGAGGTGCTGCATATCGAAGGGCCGCATGACGGTCCGCTCGACCTCGGTGAGGTCGAGGAAGGAGCTGATGGCGATTGGGGTGCCGTGAGCATTTTCCTGACCGGACCGGACGGTCAGTCGACGGCTCTTGGCGCCGCGCGCCGCCCGGAAGCCGGCGCCGATATCCCCGGGCAGCCGACCGTCTGGCAGGTCAGCGTCGACAGCTCCGGGCCGCGGTGCAGCCCGGTCGATCACGTCGAGCTGTGGCGCCGCGCGGCCGATGAGGCGGTGACTGTTTCCGCACGTAACCAGAACGGGCGCCTGGGTGCGCTTGAGTGGAAGGCCGGCGAGCACAGCCTGGTTCTGCCGGACAGCCTGCAAGTAAGCGAAGGCCAGCTGATCGTCTCGCTCGGCGATGGTGTCCGCAAGCTCGATATCGTTCCGGTATCGCAGGACGTGATGCAGTCCCGTCCGGGAGAATTGCTGACCTGGCTGATCGAGCACAAGTGCCATCGCCAGGCTCGATCGCTGATTGACGCGCTGCACGCTTCGTCGTCCGGACGCGTTGTTGCGGAATAGCGCCGCGCGTGGCGAAGCACCGGCGCCGATGCCGCACCGCATTATCTTTCTTTCAGAATTTTGCGTGACTTTTCGGCATGTTGCGCGTTATCGTAACGTCACCTCTTCACGCGTATACGGGAGGAAGTCCGATGAAGATGAGGAATTTATTCAAGGCCGCAGTCAGCGCATTTGTTGGTGGCCTGGGCTTCGCCGTGATGTTCGCCGCTCAGCCGGCGCTCGCTGAATCGCCTGAAGGCATTATCCTCTACAGTGTCGAAGGCGAGTTCGATGTCGTGGCTCAGGACATCGAGGATGCCATCATCAATCGCGGCTATGTTGTCGACTACGTTGCGCATGTTGGCGAGATGCTGAACCGCACGGCCGAGGACGTCGGCGCGACCGTTAAGGTCTATTCGGACGCCGAAGTTTTTCAATTCTGCTCGGCGGTGGTGTCGCGCAAGGCGATGGAAGCCGATCCGGTGAATATCGCGTTCTGCCCCTACAGCATCTTTGTCTACGAGCGCGCCGACGAGCCGGGCATGGTCTATGCCGGCTACAAGCTGCTCCAGGGCGGCAATGCCGATGGCTCGCAAGAGGCGCTCGACGCGGTCAACGCCTTGCTCGATGACCTCGTGCACGAGGGAACCGGCGTCGAATAAGCGCATTACGGCAACGCAAAGGGATCCGGGGGGTCGGATAGTGATCGGCGTCACAGTCGGTCGGAAAGATCGGGTTTAAGATTGGCCCGTAAACATCTTGCGAATGGCGACTGCCAGCGTCGCAAGTGACATAGTGAACGGGCTTTTGCCCAAAGGAGGGATGAATGTCCTTTATTCGGTCATTGTTTCTGATGCTGGGGCTGGCGGTCGTGGTCGGAGCCGTTACGCCGGCTGCCGCCGCGCCGGTCAGTCCGGGTGTGACCAAGGCGCCGGCGGCTTCTGTCCTGTCGATCTTGGAAGACGAGGGTGTGACGAAGGTCCACCGCTGCAATCGTCGTTGCCGCTGGGGTTACGTGCCGCGCTGGGGCTATCGCGCCATGCACCGCCACGTCGGTCCGCGTTGCCGTCCGCGGTCGTGCGGCCGTCGCTTCTATCGCCCGCCTCCGGGTTGGCGTGGTCGTGGCTGCGTTGCCGTTGGCCCGGTCTGGGTCTGCCCGTAAGCGCAGCGTGATTTGACTGCGGCGGGGCCGCCTGCCGCAGTCGATCTCGGCGGTGATCAGCACCGCTCCATCAGACTGCTCGAACGGCCATCAGACTGTTCGAATAGTCTGGCGAAACAGGAAAGGCCGCTCCGGAAGGGGCGGCCTTTTGTATGGGTGCCGATGCCAGTGCGTTGGATGCCCGTCAGGCGATGTCGCGCATGTCGCGCGGGTCGTCTGCTTCGCCGGCTTTGTCCGGCGCGCCGCCGATGGCGGCAAGGACTTCGGCGACGAAGGTCGAGAGCTGGGCGAATTCTCCGGCGGTCATCGACCTGCCTTCTTCGCGCGAGCGTCGTTCGATGCCCGAACACAGATCGGCGACGCGGCTGGCGCCGATATTGTAGCTCATCGACTTCAGCGAATGGGCGAGGCGAGTTATTTCCTCAAGCTCCTCAGTTTCGCTGAGCGGGCGGAGCTGTTCCAGCGTCGTCGAGGCGTGTTCGCGATAGAGCGAGAAGACGCGTTCGACGAAGTCGCCGCGGCCGCCGGCGGCCATCTGGTCGAGGCGGGCGCGGGTCGTCGGATCGATAACCGGCAGTTCGTCGTCCTCGCCGATGTCGGCGGTGGCGGCCTCCGAGGGACCCGGCACGGCTGGTGCGGGCTCGTCGATTACATCCACCGGCATCGGTGCGTGGCCGGCGGACGGCTCGATGAAGCGGGCCATGCAGGCGGCGAGCGCTTCGAGCGTGAACGGCTTGTGCAGGATGTCGTCCATATCGGCGCCGCGCCAGGCTTCCGCGGCGGCGCCGACGACATGGGCGGTGAGCGCCACGACGGGTAGCCGCTTGCGTTCCATGTCCCGCTCCCAGGCGCGGATCGCCTTGGTGGCTTCGAAGCCGTCCATATTCGGCATGCTGCCGTCCATGAGCACGAGATCGTAGTCGTTCGAGCGAACCGCTGCGAAGGCTTCGCGGCCATCGGCGGCGGTGTCGATCTCGGCACCGAGCCGCGTCAGGGCCTCAATCGCCACTTCGCGGTTCACCGGGCTGTCGTCGGCAACGAGAATGCGCCGACCGACGAAGGATGCGAGGGTGTTCTCGGCTGTCGTATGGGCGGCGCCTTCAAGGTCTTCACCGGCGGCCAGGCGTTGCAGCATGCCCGCAAGGTCGGCGCGTGCGAGCGGCGGGTGGAGAAGCGCGTCCACCGTTCCTTTGGCAAGCAGGCGGTCGCCGATGGTTTCGCCGAGGCGGGAGAGGTGAACGATCGCCTTTGCATTGTTGCGCAGGCGGGGTGTCAGGCCACTATCCGCGCAGGCGGCATCGACGATCGCAAGGTCTGCCTTGCCGGGCAGCAGGCGCGCGTCGGGGGCAAGTCCGATGCTGTTGCAGCCAAGTGCCTGCAGGCTGGCAAGGAGGGAATTGCGGGTCGCGCTGCCATCGATTGCGTAGAAGACGGTCATGGCGGGCAGGGCGGGTGCAGCGTCCTTCGGTGCCAGTGCGTTCACCGGAAGCGTGATGGTGAAGGTCGTGCCTTCGCCGAGCTTGCTGGTGACGACGATCTCGCCTCCCATGGCATCAATCAACCGACGGGTGATGGCGAGCCCAAGGCCGGTGCCTCCGAAACGGCGGGTGGTCGATTGATCAGCCTGGGAGAAGGCGGAGAAGACCGTCTCGAGTTTGTCCTCGGGAATGCCGATGCCGGTATCGCTGACCTTGATGGCGATGGAGCCTGGCGCGCTGCCGAGCGTTTCGACGCTCAACTGCACATAGCCGTGTTCGGTGAACTTGAGCGCGTTGTTGACCAAGTTGGCGAGGATCTGGCCGAGCCGGGTCGGATCGCCCGATATCCGTGTAGGCACGTTGGGCGCCACGACAGCGGCGAGATCGATGCCCTTCGAGGCTGCCCGTTCGGAGAACAGGCCAATGACGTTTTCGGCGACATCGACGAGATCGACCGGGATTTCCTCCAGCTCAAGGCGTCCGGCCTCGATCTTCGAGAAATCGAGGATGTCGTTGATGATGGCGAGCAGGCTGCGACCCGATTTGGCGATGACCTCGGCATAGCGGCGCGGGCGCGGCGGCAGGTCGGTCGCGTTCAACAGGTCGGCCATCACCAGCACGCCGTTCATCGGTGTGCGGATTTCGTGGCTCATCGTGGCGAGGAATTCGGACTTGGCGTGGTTCGCCGATTCCGCGGCGGCCTTGGCGAGCGAGAGATCCTCGGTGCGTTCGGCGACTTCCTGTTCCAGGTGTTCGCGGTGTTCGGCAAGGCGCTGGTCGCGGGTGCGGATTTCCGACAGCATGGTGTTGAAGCCGTCGATCAGGTTGGCGATTTCGCGGCTGCTGTCGTCGTTGGCTTTGCCGAGTGCAACGCTCGCATCGTAGTCGTGGGTGTCGCGGACGGTGTTCATGCTGGTGACCAGCGCATTGATCGGCGAGGTGATCGTCCGGCGCAGGCGCGAGGCAATCAGCAGGCCGATTGCCAGCGCCACTGCCGCGGCGGCGAGGATCGTCGTGATGTTCTCGATCAGGCGGCTGATCAGGTCCTGGTTGCTGGCGACCAGTGTCAGGCGGCCGATCTCGTTGCCGCCCTTGATCACCGGTGCCGACACACTGATGCGCCGGCTGGTCAACAGGCCGAGGAAGTCGTGCTGTTCGGCGTCGGCCTGAAGATCGAGGTCACGTTCGAGCACTGCGGCTGTGCCGACTGCCGCCAGTGTCGCGCCGTCGGCGGTTTCCAGCCGGGCAAAATCGAGATTGGGGATGCGGGCGATGGCGCGCATCGACTGCAAGGCGGAAAACCGGTTGTTCTGCAGTGTGGCTTCGGCAGTGGCGGAGGCGAAAACCTGGGCGGCGGCGGTCAGTTCGTCGCGCTTGGCATGCATGTAACCGGCTGTCTCGCGCATGATCGAGACACCGGTCATGATGATGGTCGCAGAGCCGACGGCGGCGACGACGATCAGCAGCAGTTTTCGGGCAAGGGTGCTCCGTTGCTTGCGTTTAGCCAACGCGTCCGTCTTTCCTGATGCTGCCGTGCCTGTCGCCGATTGGCGGCCACGGTACGTTCGTCCCATTTGCGACGACCATAGGGCCGGCGGCTTAGAATCCGGTTAATCGCGGCGGCTAACCGCGCCTTTACTCCTTGGTGGCATGCTCCGGCCATGGAGGACGGGGAAATGGTGTTTTCGCTTGGCGGATCCATGACAGCGGAGAGAGAAGGTTTTCAGCCGCAAGCGGTGGCGATTTCCGAAGCGCCGGCGACGTTTATCGTTGCCGACGACGACCCCATTCTGTGCGAATTCGCGGCGATGGAACTGAACGATGGCACGGTCTCGGTGCGCACCGCGCTCGACGGTCTCGATGCCTGGGACAAGCTCAACACCGGTGCCTGCGACCTGCTTCTGGTCGACCTCGACATGCCGCGGCTGAACGGGTTCGACCTGATCGCGCGCGTTCGGTCCGACGAGCGGTTCGCCAATCTGCCGGTTGTCGTCATCACCGGCCGCGAGGATATGGGCGCCATCGATCGGGCCTACCAGGTCGGGGCGACCTCGTTCGTCACCAAACCCCTGAACTGGCAGTTGTTGCGCTATCAGTTGCGTTACGTCATGCGCATGAGCCGCGCCGAAGCCGATATCCGCGACGCGCGCGACCAGGCGCAGCAAGCCTCGCAGGTGCGTGGCAATATCCTGAAGATGATGCGCCACGAAGTGCATACGCCGATGAACGCCATTCTCGGCTTTTCCAAACTGCTCGGAGATGACGGCATCACCCCGCCGAGCCCGGACGCGATCCGCGAATACTCAGGACATATCGCGGAGGCCGGCCAGCGGCTCTATTCGACGCTGTCGGATATCATGCGGTTTGCCGAAATGCTGTCGGGCGATGTCGATCTCTACGAGGACGACTATCTGCCGCGCCAGCTGATCGACAGTGCCTGCCAGGCGGTCACCAGCCTTGCTGCCCAGACCGGTGCGAAAATCACGATTGAAGACACGACCAACGGCGTGCGGCTTGCCTGCGATCGTTCGCAGATCGAAATGGCGCTTTCCAATCTGCTGGACAACGCGATCTGTTTCGGCGGAGAGGGCGTTGCCATCCGCGTTGCCGCGAGTAAGGCCGAAGATGGCGGGCTGGTCTTCGAGGTCGATGACAAGGGGCCGGGCATCGCGCCCGAACTGATCACCCGCTGCTTCGAACCCTTCCAGCAGGGCGACGGTCCGCTGGTACGAGTCAAGGAAGGCCTCGGGCTCGGCCTGCCGATCGCCAAACGGATCGCCGATCTGCACAGTGCCGACCTGGCAATGGAATCCGTGGTCGGCGAGGGAACGGTCGTGTCGCTGCATTTCCCGGCTGCGCGTACGGTCGTCGACTAGGACCGGGCCACTCTTCCAAATCCATTTTCACGATGGTTCCGGAGGCGATCGGGGCGGCTCGCGATCGGCGCTGAGCGCCCGTTCTTAGGAGAAAATAAACCCAAAAATTTAGCTGTTTTTGCATTCTTTCAGAGTATTGATCGGGCCAACAACAAGAATTGTGAGATCGGGACTTGGCCTGAAATGATGCGCTTCTTGCATTGCGAACGCGGTAACATGACTGTTCTGTTCAGTCTCTTGATTCCGGTCCTCGCGGCCGGGGCTGTGTTCGCGCTCGATTTCGCAAATGCGGTCAATGAGCGGTCGCAATTGCAGTCGGTGGCCGATGCTGCCGCGCTTGCCGCGACGCAGGAACTTTATCTCGCCAACGCCAGCAAACACCAGGTCATCGCGGTCGCGAAAACCTATGCGCGAGAGAACGCCGCAGACGACAACGGTACGCTGACCATCGAGGCCGAAGTCGTTCAGGATCAGACGCAGGACTCGTCGGTACGTACCAGCAGCGGTGGCGATGCGGTCGAGGTTCGGCTTACCAAGAAGGTGGATGCCAATTTCGCGTCGATGATCGCGCAGGACGCTTTCAACGTCGCGGTCTATGCCCGGGCGCGCGTCGCCGGCGGCGGCCGCATCTGCGTCATCGGACTGCAGGACGGAAAGAGCGCCACGGTACTGCTCGACGATGAGGCCCGGCTGACGGCGCCGACCTGTTCGGTCTATTCCAATTCGCTGAAGGACAAGGGGCTCGGCACGATCTATCTGCCGAAGGGCGTTCTGATCATCGATGCGACCAACACGGTTGCCGACCAGTCGGCCTATACGGCGATCGTCGCCGAGCGGCTGGAACTGCAATCCTCGCCCAATCTCGTGCTGAATACCAACTATGGCGCAACTGATGTTCCGGTGCCGCCCGGCGTTGGCCCGGTCGGGACCGGGGTATACCTCGCCCGCTAAGCCGTTTGCCCGGGGTTGAAACCGGGCGCAATCCATCGTCTTTTCTGTCTCACGGATCCGATTCCGCTCTTTGACGCGCGGAGGCGGGGAACACTACGGCAAACGGTTGGGACGTGGATGGCCGACAGCGAAAACAACGAGGATGGTGACAGCGTCGGCGGACTGCGCGGGGCGCTGCGCGCGCTATACTACGGCTCCGACACCAAAGCACGCGTTTTTCGGTTTCTGCTGCTTGGCTTCGATCTGGTGACCGTCGCCTTCTTCATCGTGTCGTCGATGATGGAGCCGAATGCCTCGATCCATGTGGTCGATCTGCCGATCGCCGGTATCCTGATGATCGACTTCGTCGCCCGTGCGATCGTTGCGAACCGTCCGCTCCGCTTCTTCTTCCGGTTTTCCTCGCTGGTCGATCTTGTCGTGATCTTCTCGCTGATCGCGCCGCTTCTGCTCGATAACCTCGCCTTCCTGCGCGTGGTGCGGATGCTGCGCCTGATGCGCTCCTATCACGTGCTGCACGAACTGCGGAAGATTTCCGCGTTCTTCCGCCGCAACGAAGAGATCATCCAGTCGTCGATCAATCTGTTTGTCTTCGTGTTCGTGACAACGGCCATCGTCTACGTCGTCGAAGCGCGTCGGAACCCCGATATCAACAACTATTTCGATGCGCTCTATTTCACCGTGGCGACGCTGACGACCACCGGATTCGGCGATATCACCATGGAGGATACGCTCGGACGCACGGTCGCGGTGGTCATCATGGTGTTCGGCGTGGCGCTGTTTCTGCGGCTCGTCCAGACGATTTTCCGGCCGCACAAGGTCAATTACGCCTGTCCGCAATGC
The DNA here is from genome assembly GCA_002869065.1 of Hyphomicrobiales bacterium. Classification (NCBI taxonomy): domain Bacteria; kingdom Pseudomonadati; phylum Pseudomonadota; class Alphaproteobacteria; order Hyphomicrobiales; species Hyphomicrobiales bacterium. The sequence goes on along the minus strand of PKTR01000007.1, from coordinate 33,810 downwards.
GGCTTGAACCGGCACGATCCGGATTCCGTCCACTGCAAGCATTGCGGAACGGTGCTGAATATCCCGACCGAGGGTGAGTGGTAGGCCTGTTGGTGGCGGTGCCGAGGCGCGCGGCGATCGGTTTCCGCTCTACCCGGCGGACGCGCTGCGATCGGCGTCGACCTTGTCACGCAGCTTTTGAATGCGTGCGGCGATACTGGCCGCGCTCACATCGCCTCCGGCCTGGTCGACGAGGGCGGTGATCGGCGATCCTTCGCCTTCGATCAGCGCCGTCATATGCGCCACGCTTGCCGCGATGTCCTTCAACTCGTCGCGCAGGGTTTCGCTCTCGGCCGCGATCTCGATGTCGGCCGGTCCGGCGGCAAGCGAACCGCGGGCCCGTAGCTCGGCGTTTTCCGCAAGCAGCCGGTCGCGCTCTGCGGCGAGATCCGCGAGCCGGCTTTCCAGCATCGCCTTGTCGCCCCGCAGCGCCTGAAGCGCCGGATCGCTTCCGCTGGTCTGCATGGCCATCGTCTGTTCGTGTTCGATGGTCAGGCGCTCGATTTCCGCATGGGCTTCCGCGTTGCGGGCCTCGAGTTCGAAAATACGGGCCGACAGGCTGGCCTGCTCAAGCTTGTCGGGCATGGCCTCGGCGGTGCTGTCGGCAGGCGCGTTCGGCGCTTCGGATGCCTCGGATTGTGCCGCTGCCTTGGACGTCAGGTCCTGATTGACAAGGCCGATGCGTAGCGTCGCGTTTTCCTCTTCCTGCTCGGTGAGGCGCTTGCGCAGGGTTTCCAGCTCGCTGGACCGTTCGGTGAGCTCCTGCTGCAGCCGCAAAACCGTGTCGGTTTCCTTCGACAGCGCTTCGACCTTTTCGCGGCCGCCGGCCTGGCCGTGCAGCGTTTCGCGGTAGGCCTCCAGTTCTTTCGAGCGCTGGTCGAGCAGGCGCTCCACTTCGCGCAGCTTGCTCGTATTGCGCAGCAGCTCGTCCTCGCGGGAACGCAGGGTGCGGCGCAGTTCCTCCTCGCGGCCGAGCAGTTCGCCGGCGCTTTCGGCTTTCGCGTCGCGTTCGGCGACGATGGCCCGCAGGGTTTCATCGCGCGCCGTCAGGTCGAGCCGCTGGCGGACGTTCTTTTCCTTCTCGGCGTCGAGCAGCTTTTCCAGCTTGCGGGTGGCGAGCGCGAACTCGGCGCGCATGCGGTCCTTTTCAGCGCGGATGTCGCTGATCTCGGTCGGCACGGCGGCGTGGATGCGGCGTGAGGTAAGGCGCACGGTGCGGCGCCAGACGAAATGGAGAACGATCAGGCCCAGCAACCCGCAGACGAGGAAGCCGAGAGCAAAATACATTGCGGATTGGATCACGCCTCAGTCTCCGTTCCGGCCCCTTTCGGGTGGCGCCCGCCCGATGATCGCGCGGACGACGTCGCGTCTGCGAGCGAACCTACCCATTCCTGCGGCAACTTGCCAGCCTTCGTGACTATCCAGCTCTTGCGGCGAGCGCCGATCAGAACGGGTTCCAGGTCGCGCGCGGAGTGAATTTCAGATAGCCGATATTGACGCCGAGGCGGGCGCCGACGCCGGCCCGGATCGGAACGACGTAAGTGTTGTCGGCGGCGAGCACGGTCATGCCGAAGCCGGCAATCGCGTAGGCCGAGCCGTTCACACCGACGTAGCGGCGGTAGATCGTGTCGATCGAGGGCAGTTCGTAGACCAGCATCATGACGCGTGCGCCGTCACCGCCGAAATCCCAGCCGAGCGAGGGGCCCTGCCAGAAGACCTTGTGCTGGCCGGCATCGCGGGTGAACAGGGTGCCTTCACCGTAGCGCAGGCCGCCGACGACGGCGCCCGATCCTTCTTCGCCGAGGATGTAGCCGTTCGGCTGGCCGTATTTTTCCACGATCTTTTCGATCAGCGTCGCGAGGCCGCCGGACACGCCGCCGAAGAAACGGTGGCCGGAGTCGACGAGTTCGTTGGTCGAGTACTTGCCCTGTACGCCCTGAGCATGAGCCGGCGCCAAGGTCGCCGCGGCCAACACAAGGGCCACCAGTGCGAAGAGGGAGCTGCGGACACGGTTTCGCATCGGGACGTCCTTTTTTCGTCGTTTGCCGGGGTCGATCGCAACGATGCTGAACGACTGCCGTCGGCGGTCTTAACCGAAGGCTCACCGTTGCCCGGTTAGGGTCTATCGTGAAGGCGAGGGAGCCGAATCGATGCAAGAGTGTAGTCGAAATCGGGCAAAGACGGGGCCGGGATGTCGCGGCCATCGGCAGGGGTGGACTATGGCGTTGCATAGCGCGCGGATTTTGCTGGCCGTGCTTGCGCTGTTTGTCATCGGCGGGGTGGCGAGAGCGGTCACCACCGAGCGGATCGTGGTCGATCCGATGACCGGACTTGCCCTGAACGGCTATGATCCGGTCGCCTATTTCGTCGACGGCGAGCCGCGGCTTGGATCGTCGGATTTCGAGATCGCCTTCGAAGGTGCCTATTGGCGGTTCGCCAACAAGGGCAACATGGAGGCGTTCCAGTCCGCTCCGGATATCTACAAGCCGCGGTTTGGCGGGTATGACGCACTGGCTGTTGCTAGAGGGTCCGTGGCGCCGGGCAATCCTCATGTCTGGACGATCCATGAGCAGCGGCTCTATTTCTTTCTCTCGCCGTCGGCTCGCACGATCTGGAAGATGGATGCGAGTGCCTTCGCCCGCGATGGCGAACATCGCTGGCCGGCGCTCGAGAACAGTCTTCCGCGCTGATCCCTGTCTGCTTTCGTCTTCGTGTCGGCGCCGTCGGCATTGTTGCTCGGCTTGCAGTGTCGGGCGCCTTGTGTATGCCTTTGTGCATATCGAGAGCTGTTGATTCGACGTATTCCCGGAGCTTTTTGTGATGGTCAAGGCAACTGACGTTTCCCCGCTCGATCTCGCTGCGCTCCTGTGCAGTCGGGTTTGTCACGACATCATCAGCCCGGTCGGCGCGATCAATAACGGGTTGGAAGTGCTCGAAGAGGACAGCGGCGGTGAGATGGAGGGCTTCGCTATGGAGCTCATCCGCAAGAGCGCCAAGCAGGCTTCCAACAAGCTGCAGTTCGCCCGTCTGGCGTTCGGCGCGGCGGGGTCGGCAGGCGCGGAAATCGACACGGGCGACGCCGAAAAGGTCGCTCAGGGCCTGATGGAAGGCGAAAAGCCGTCGCTCACCTGGACAGCGCAGCGCGTTCTGATGGCGAAGAACCGGGTCAAGCTGCTGCTCAATCTCATCCTCATCGCCAGTTCGGCGATCCCGCGCGGCGGCAATATCGATCTGACCATCGAAGGCGAGGCGAGCGCGCCGAATTTCCGTCTGGTCTGCACCGGCCCCAACGCACGGGTTCCCGCCGACATTGCCGCCAAGCTCGCCGGCGACATAGAGCTCGAGCAACTCGACGCTCACATCGTGCAGCCGGTCTATGCCGGAATGCTGGCGCGATCGTGTAACATGACGCTGTCGGTCGAGCTTGTTGGAGAATCCGTTGAGGTTGTTGCACGATCTGTTTCGAATTGATTGGGGTATTTATTCTTTTTCGGCGTTTGTCTTTCAACTTATCTTAACTCTTGGCTCCGAAACTCGGTCATGAGAGCCCCGGGAGAAGACTCCCGGTGTCCCCTGGCCCTTTCGAGAGCAAAGAAAAATGGACGATCTCCTCCGAGAATTCTTGACCGAGACTGCCGAAAGTCTTGATGTTGTCGACGTCGAACTGGTCAAGTTCGAGCAGGAACCGAACAACGCAAAGATCCTGGATAACATCTTCCGCCTGGTGCACACGATCAAGGGGACCTGCGGGTTCCTTGGTCTTCCCCGGCTGGAAGCGATTGCACATGCGGCCGAGACGCTGATGGGCAAGTTCCGGGACGGCGCTCCGGTGACCCCGACGGCGGTGTCGCTGATCCTTAATTCTCTTGATCGAATCAAGGAATTGCTGGGTGAGCTCGAAGCCAATGAGGGAGTCGAGCCGGAAGGCAACGACCGCGACCTGATTGTCGAGCTGGAGCGAATGGCGCTGGCCGAAGAAGGCGCCATGGAGGCCGAAGCCGAAAGCGCGGATGCAGCGGAAGCGGAAATGGCCGCCGATGCGGACGCTGAAGCCGCTGACGGCGATGCTTCAAGCAGTGTCGGCGAACTCGTCTACCAGGAACTTGAGCGCGGATTGCGTCCGGGCGAGGTCTCGCTCGACGAGTTGGAGCGCGCCTTCCGGGAAACCGAGGTCGACAACGATGCGGTCGCTGGTGCTCCCGCCGAGCCCGAGCCGGAAGAGGAGGCGGCCAAGGTGGACGCTCCCGCACCGAGTGCGGCGGCCAATGCGCGCGAAAAGCGCGACGGCGGCGGCGCCAAGAAGGCGAGCGTTTCGAGCCAGTCGATCCGCGTCAATGTCGAGACGCTGGAAGATCTCATGACGATGGTTTCGGAGCTGGTGCTGACCCGCAACCAGCTGCTTGAAATCGTTCGCCGGCATGAGGACTCCGAGTTCAAGGTACCGCTGCAGCGGCTGTCGAACGTGACTGCGGAACTGCAGGAAGGCGTCATGAAGACGCGCATGCAGCCGATCGGTAACGCCTGGCAGAAGCTGCCGCGCATCGTCCGCGACCTGGCGCAGGAACTCGACAAGAAAATCGAACTGGACATGGTCGGCGCCGATACCGAGCTCGACCGCCAGGTGCTGGAACTGATCAAGGATCCGCTGACCCATATGGTCCGAAACTCGGCCGACCACGGTCTCGAGATGCCGAAGGATCGCGTGCGCGCCGGCAAGCCGGAAAAGGGTACCATCACCCTGTCGGCCTATCATGAAGGCGGTCACATCATCATCGAGGTCGCCGACGATGGTCGCGGTCTCGATCGCGAGAAGATCAAGGCGAAGGCAATCGCCAACGGTCTGTCGACCGAAGCCGAATTCGAGAAGCTGTCGGAATCGCAGATCAACAAGTTCATCTTCGCGGCCGGGTTCTCGACCGCGGCGAATGTTACCAACGTCTCCGGCCGCGGTGTCGGCATGGACGTGGTGCGCAACAACATCGAAGTGATCGGCGGCAACATCGATCTGAAGTCGGTGCCCGGCAAGGGCACGACCGTGATCATCAAGATCCCGCTGACGCTGGCCATCGTTTCGACGCTGATCGTCGAGGCCTCCGGCGACCGTTTCGCCATTCCGCAGCTTTCGGTGGTCGAACTGGTCCGCGTTCAGGCGACGTCGGAGCACCGCATCGAGCGGATCAAGGATACGCCGGTTCTGCGGCTGCGCAACAAGCTGCTGCCGCTGGTGCACCTGTCGCGCATGCTGGGCATCGCATCCGGCGAGGCCGAAGACATCGAGATCGATGAGGACACCGGTTTCATCGTCGTCATGCAGGTCGGCAGCCAGTCGTTCGGCATCGTCGTCGATGGCGTCTTCCACACCGAGGAAATCGTCGTCAAGCCGATGACCTCGATGCTGCGCAACATCACGATGTTCTCCGGCAATACCATTCTCGGCGACGGTTCGGTGATCATGATCATCGATCCGAACGGGGTGGCGCAGCATCTGTCGGCGCAGATCGGAGCAAGCGTCGAGGACGCGGAGACGAAGGAAGAGGAACTGTCGGTCAACGACGGTTACGAACAGCTCTCGCTGCTCCTGTTCCGCGCCGGTTCGCCAGAGCCGAAAGCGGTGCCGCTGTCGCTGGTCACGCGTCTGGAAGAGTTCGATATCGACAAGATCGAGCATTCGAACGGTCGCGACCTGGTGCAGTACCGTGGCTCGCTGATGCCGCTGGTCTACGTCAATCCGGGCATGACGCGCCGCTCGGAAGGCACGCAGCCGATGCTGGTGTTCTCCGACTCCGGCCGTTCGATGGGCCTGGTCGTCGACGAGATCGTCGACATCGTCGAGGATCGCCTGCAGATCGAGGTCGAGTCCGACACGCCGGGTATCCTCGGTTCCGCCGTCATCAAGAGCAAGGCGACGGAAGTGATCGATATCGGCCACTACCTGCCGCTCGCCTTCCCGGACTGGTTCCAGCGCAACGAGACGCGCGCGATGCCGATAGGGCAGTCGCTGCTTTACGTCGACGACTCGCCGTTCTTCCGCGACATGCTGGCTCCGGTCCTCAAGGCCGCCGGCTATCGCGTCACCACGGTATCGTCGGCCGCCGAAGCGCTTTCACGGATGGAAGACGGGCGCCGCTTCGACGTCATCGTCACCGATGTCGAGATGCCGGAGATGGACGGCTACGCCTTTGCCGAGGCCATCCGTGGCGATCAGCGCTGGTCGCATCTGCCGGTCATCGCGGTTTCGGCAGTCTGCACGCCGTCATCGATCGAACGCGGGCGGGATGTCGGCTTTGACGACTTCGTCGCGAAATTCGACCGGCCGGGTCTCATCTCGGCGATCAAGGATGTCACGAATATCGAGCTTGGAGTGGCCGCATGAGCCAGGCAAACGAAAACACCGCGGGCGGTTCCTCGACCATCCAGTATGTGACTGTGATGATCGCCGAGCAGTTGTTCGGGCTGCCCATTTCCCAGGTCCATGACGTGTTCATGCCCGACAGCATGACCCGCGTCCCGTTGTCTTCGCCGGAAGTGGCCGGCGTGCTCAACCTGCGTGGCCGGATCGTCACGGCGATCGACATGCGTCGCCGGCTGAACCTGCCGCCGCGCGAGCGCGGCGCCAACACGATGGCCGTCGGCATCGAGTTCAAGGGCGAGTCCTACGGGTTGATCATCGACTCGGTCGGCGAAGTGCTCGACCTCGACGTCAACGAACGCGAACCGCGTCCGGCCAATCTGGATTCCCGCTGGGCAATGATTTCCAGCGGTGTCCATCGTCTCGACGGTCAGTTGCTGGTCGTCATCGATGTCGCTCAACTGCTTGAAACAATGACCGAACCGGTCGCCGCCTAAGGCTTCGTACAGTCAATGGCCGCGTAAGACGGTCTTAAGGAGAAGTGTCAATGACCCATTGCCTTGTGGTCGACGATTCCAGCGTCATTCGGAAAGTGGCACGGCGTATTCTCGAGGATCTGGATTTTTCCATCAGCGAGGCGGCCGACGGCCAGCAGGCTCTCGATCAGTGCAAGGCCGACATGCCGGACGCCATCCTGCTCGATTGGAACATGCCGGTCATGGACGGCCTGGAATTTCTCACCAATCTGCGCAAGCAGCCGGGCGGCGAGGGACCCAAGGTGGTCTTCTGCACCACCGAGAACGACGTGGCCCATATTGCGCGGGCCATTCGTGCCGGCGCCAACGAATACATCATGAAGCCCTTCGATCGCGAAATCGTCGAGGCGAAATTTCAAGAAGTCGGTTTGATCTGACGATAGGGGTTCCACGATGAGCTTGCCCGCTAGAGACGTTACTGCCACCACCGGGGTTGTGACGGACCCCATCCGTGTGATGGTCGTCGATGATTCCGTGGTGGTTCGCGGGCTTCTGTCGCGCTGGATCGACGAGAATGCCGAAATGGCCGTCGTCGCCTCCCATCGCAATGGTCGCGCTGCGGTCGAGGATGTCGAGCGCGCCAACCCCGATGTCGTCGTTCTCGATGTCGAAATGCCGGAAATGGATGGCCTGACCGCACTGCCTCTGCTGCTCAAGAAAAAGCGCGATCTGGTGGTCATCATGGCCTCGACGCTGACGCGTCGGAACGCCGAGGTCAGCCTCAAGGCTCTGTCGCTCGGCGCGCAGGACTATGTCCCGAAACCGGAATCGAACAGCGGCATCACCACCTCGACCGATTTCCGTCGCGACCTTCTGGAAAAGATCCGCCAGCTCGGTGGTCGTCGTCGTCGCATGCATCGCGGCGCGCCGGCCGGCGCCGGCCACGCAGCTCAGCCGGCTGCTGCGCCGACGTCGCGTTTCGCGCGCCCCGGTGGTGCGGCACCTGCCGCGGCTCATGCGGCTGCCGCAGCGCCCGCGGTCGCCCGCTCGGGCGGCTTCGCGACGCGTCCCTATTCGAGCGTTAAGCCGAGGATCCTGGTGGTCGGTTCCTCGACCGGCGGTCCGCAGGCGCTGACCAAGCTGTTCGGTGTCATCGGCCGGGCGATCGGCGACATTCCCGTGCTCGTCACGCAGCACATGCCGCCGACGTTTACGGCGATCCTGGCCGAGCATCTGATGAAGGCGGCGGGTCGTCCTGCTGCCGAGGGCAAAGACGGTGAATCCGTGATCGCGGGGCGCATCTATGTGGCGCCGGGCGGCAAGCATATGCTTCTGGCCAAGGGCGACCATGGCAATATCATTCGTCTGAACGACGGACCGGCGGTGAATTTCTGCAAGCCGGCGGTCGATCCGATGTTCGAATCCGTCTCGCGCGCTTATGGCAGCGCAGTGCTTTCTGTCGTTCTGACCGGAATGGGCAGCGACGGCGCGAAAGGCGCTGGCGTGATTTCGTCGGGCGGCGGTAGCGTGATTGCGCAGGACGAAGCGTCCAGCGTCGTGTGGGGCATGCCCGGCGCGACGGCCAATAGCGGCGTGTGCAGCGATGTTCTTCCGCTCGATGATATCGGGCCGAAGATCATGCGCGTTCTGCAGGGAGGTCGCTAATGACCCCGGCGGAATACGAATTCCTCAAGACGTTTTTGAAAACGCGGTCCGGTCTCGTTCTTGCCAACGAAAAACAGTATCTGGTCGAAAGCCGGCTGCTGCCGATCGCGCGCAAGCAGGGACTCAGTTCGGTCAGCGAGCTGGTCGCAAAGATCAAGTCGCATGGCGCGAAGGCGCTCGAGGACGCTGTCGTCGAGGCGATGACGACCAACGAGTCGTTCTTCTTCCGCGACAAGACCCCGTTCGAGCACTTCAACCAGACCATGCTGCCGCACATGCTCAAGGAGCGTGCGTCGAGCCGCAAGATCCGCATCTGGTGCGCCGCGGCCTCGACCGGCCAGGAACCGTACTCGATCGCGATGAGCCTGAAAGAGCATGCCTCGAAGCTGGCCGGCTGGCGGGTCGAGATCATCGGCACGGATCTGTCGACCGACGTTCTGGAAAAGGCGAAGGTCGGGATCTACACCCAGTTCGAAGTGCAGCGCGGCATGCCCGTGCAGATGCTGCTGAAATATTTCACCCAGCAGGGCGATATGTGGCAGATCTCGCCGGAGCTGCGCTCGATGGTTCAGTGGCGCAAGCTGAACCTGCTTGAATCGTTCAGCTCGCTCGGCCAGTTCGACATCGTCTTCTGCCGCAACGTGCTGATCTATTTCGACCAGCCGACCAAGGTCGAGATCCTCGACCGGGTGCGCAAGCAGATGCCCGATGACGGCTTCCTGGTGCTCGGCGCGGCCGAGACGGTTGTTGGCCTCACGGACTCGTTCGTGCCCGCGCAGAACAAACGCGGCCTCTATGAGGTCAATCACGGCAAGGCCGGCGGTGCGGTCACGCCGCGACCGGCGGTACGTGCGACGGGAACACTCGGTGCCGCACCGGCGAAACCGGCTGCTGCACCGGCCAAGCCCGCCGCAACGCCGGCGTCGTCGCTGTCGTCTCCGTCATCGGCGACGTCGCGTCTGGCAGCAGCGACCGCGAACCTGGCGACGCTGCGGCGCCAATAAGCGCCGCGCCTGTTCGGCGGGCGAACGGAACAACAAAAAAGCCGCAAGGGTGGATCCCTTGCGGCTTTTGTTTTTTGTCCGTCATTCGGTCGGCAACGCCGACCGGTACGGAAAATTAGTCGACGAGCTGAAGCTGGTCGGCCGACGACTTGCCGGTGCGGCGGTCGGCGACAACTTCGAAGGCGACCTTCTGGCCGTCATTGAGGCCGTTGAGGCCGGCGCGCTCGACGGCGCTGATGTGGACGAAAACGTCCTTGCCGCCGTCGTCCGGCTGAATGAAGCCATAGCCCTTCTGGCCATTGAACCACTTAACGGTTCCGTTCTGCATAGTGTTCCCTTTCCAGGAAGTAGGTAGTTATGCTCCTGATCCTCGTGACCCTGAGCGTGAGATCGATTTCTGGTATGGGAGCGCTAGGTATCCTGTACCGGAAGTTTTCGACGGTGACAGGAGAGCCGGTCGGGCCGAAATTCGATGAACCCGATTTAGCGGGACAAGTGTGGCGTAATCAAGTTGAATTTCGAGTTTCGCTCAACAAGCCCTGAAAAAATGGCGGCAAATTCCCCAGCTGGGGCTCCCGACCGTGGCCAAACGAAAACGCCCGTACTTCATCAGAGAAGGCACGGGCGTTTTTGTAACTCGGTGTTCGCGCCCTCCGTTCAGGCGGATTCGCGAACCGCGTCTTCGTCCGGCTCGCGCAGCACATAGCCACGTCCCCACACCGTTTCGATGTAGTTCTTGCCACCGGTTGCCGCTGCCAGTTTCTTGCGCAGCTTGCAGATGAAGACGTCGATGATCTTCAGTTCGGGCTCGTCCATGCCGCCATAGAGATGGTTCAAGAACATCTCCTTGGTCAGCGTGGTGCCCTTGCGGAGCGAGAGAAGCTCCAGCATCTGGTATTCCTTGCCGGTCAGGTGCACACGCTGGCCGTTGACCTCGACAGTCTTGGTATCGAGATTGACGGTGAGCTCGCCGGTGTTGATCACCGACTGGGCGTGCCCCTTGGAACGACGCACGATCGCGTGGATACGGGCGATCAGCTCGTCCTTGTGGAACGGCTTGGTCATGTAGTCGTCAGCGCCGAAGCCGAGGCCGCGAACCTTGTCCTCAATGCCGGCAAGGCCGGACAGAATGAGGATCGGTGTCTTGACCTTCGAGACACGGAGCGTCCGAAGAACTTCATAACCCGACATATCCGGCAGATTCAGATCCAGCAGAATGATGTCGTAATCATATAACTTACCGAGATCGACCCCTTCTTCTCCGAGGTCGGTCGTATAGACGTTGAAGCTCTCCTACTTGAGCATCAGTTCGATGCTCTGGGCGGTGGCGCTGTCGTCCTCGATTAGCAGTACGCGCATGCCAATCCCCTCAAACGCATTCCTTCAAGCACCCGCTGCCGCGTGATGCCCGGTGTTTGCGAAAAAATCCCTGTCAACCTGATTTGAAACGCTACGACACAATGGTTAACAAAATCTGATTCGCGGTGGAAGTGCCTTAAGGCGGTTTCTCGGCATTTTGTCCCAGAGTCCTGATTCAGCGACGATTCTCGTAACGTAAAGCGACGCGTTCCAGAGCTTTATAAATCACTCTAAGTGATTCAAATGACTCACGAGTTGGAGCCATGGGATGGTTACCGGGAGACCTCCTTTGTTAAGCCCTCGGTAAGGTATGTTTGACGAAAGGCGTAAATGAAGCGTTACCATCGAGCGCAATTCTGATTCGGGGAAATCGTGGAATCGGTCATCAACGAAATCGAATCACTCCGCGGGACCGAAGTCTTCGGACGCGTCGTCGGCGTGCAGGGGCTGCTGGTTGAAGTTGCCGGCCCCTTGCATGAGATGAGTGTCGGGTCGCGGCTGGCGGTCGAGCCGGCGCATGGGCCGCGCATGCTGGCCGAGGTGGTCGGCTTTCGCGACGACCGCGCATTGTGCATGCCATTCGGCCGGCTCGAAGGCGTGCGCATGGGCTGCCGGGCGATCATCACCAGCGGGGAAGCCAATGTGCGGCCGTCACCGTCCTGGCTCGGCCGCGTCATCAATGCGATGGGCGAACCGATCGACGACAAGGGGCCGCTGACCTCGGGCGCGGATGCCTATCCGCTGCGCGCCGCGCCGCCGCCTGCACATGAACGCGCGCGCGTGGGTGCGGCAATCGACCTCGGTGTGCGGGCGCTCAATACCTTCGTGACCTGCTGCAACGGTCAGCGCATGGGCATCTTCGCCGGCAGCGGCGTCGGCAAGTCGGTGCTGATGTCGATGCTGGCGCGCAATACGGACGCCGACGTCTCGGTGATCGGTCTGATCGGAGAGCGCGGCCGCGAGGTGCAGGAGTTCATCGAGGACAATCTCGGCGAAGAGGGCATCGGGCGCGCCGTGGTGATCGTCGCAACGTCGGACGAGCCAGCGCTGATGCGGCGCCAGGCGGCCTATCTGACGCTGTCGGTCGCCGAATATTTCCGCGATCAGGGCAAGAATGTGCTGTGCATGATGGATTCGATCACCCGTTTCGCCCAGGCGCAACGCGAGATCGGCCTTGCAGCCGGCGAGCCGCCAACGTCGAAAGGCTATACGCCGACCGTCTTCACCGAACTGCCGCGGCTGCTGGAACGGGCGGGGCCCGGCCGGCGCGGGAGTGGTGCCGTCACCGGTCTCTTCACGGTGCTGGTCGAGGGCGACAATCATAATGAGCCGATTGCCGATGCGGTGCGCGGCATTCTCGACGGTCATATCGTGATGGAGCGGGCGATCGCCGAGCGCGGCCGCTATCCGGCGATCAATGTGCTGAAGTCGGTATCGCGAACCCTGCCGGGTGCGACGCCGGAACAATGGCGCGACCTGCTGCGCGAGGCGAGGCGGTTCCTGGCGACCTATGCGGATATGGAAGAACTGATCCGACTCGGCGCCTATCGCAGTGGATCGGACCCGGAAGTGGATGAAGCGATCCGCCTCAACGGGCCGCTCGAAGCGTTTTTGGGCCAAGGAAAAGACGAGGTTACGCGCCTTGAAGAGGGCTATCAGCAGCTTGCCAACCTTTTGGCAACCACTGCGGGGTAACATGGCCTGGATTTCGGGGAGTACTGAGTAATGAAATCAAGAGAAAGCCTCATTCGGCTCAAGAAGTTCCAGGTCGACGAGAAACGTCGCCAGGTGATGCAGATCGAAACCATGAAGGCGGAATTCGCGCGCATGGCTGCGGAGCTTGACGACCAGATCATCGCCGAACAGGAACGGGCGGGCATCGACGATGTCAGCCACTTCGCCTATCCGACCTTCGCCAAGGCGGCCCGGCAGCGGCGCGACAATCTGCTCACCTCGGTGCACGATCTCGATGAACAGCTTGAGGCCGCGCAGGATCTGCTTGCCGAAGCGGTCGAGGAACTGAAGAAGATCGAAATCCTGCACGAGCGCGACCAGGAACGGGAACGCCTGGAGCACGAGGCGCACGAGCAGGAACAGCTCGACGAGATCGCCGGACGCAAGGCCAGCGCCGCGTTCTGATCCCACGGACGGGACAATGCCGGGCACTGTCCGGCACGATCCCGTCCGGGTGATTTTCCGCATTCGTATCTGAAAGCGCCGCCTTCGGGCGGCGTTTTCGTTGTGCGCGTGATTGTGTTTGCCGTGGTTACTTGGCCATCGCCTTGCGGATGATGCCGATGATCGCCATCAGCACGCCGCCACCAACGCCGCCGCCGGCAATCGCGCTGACGATCGAGCCGACATCCATGCCGCCGGCAGCCGGCATGGCGCCGCCGAGCACGGCCGAAAGGATCTGGCCGCCGAGCCCGCCGCCGACGATGCCGGCAATCGAGTTTCCGAGCGTACCGAGATTGATGTTCTTGAACAGCGCGCCGGCAACGTTGCCGCCGACGGCGCCGGACACGAGCTGAATGATAAGAGGAAGCAGGGATTCCATGCGTTTGTCTCCGTCCCTTTGAAAGACAAGTTGCACCCCTGCAGTGCCAGCAGTAGCAGTCGTAGCCGCGAAAGCCAAGGGAATGGGCGTATCCGGCGGTGTCTGGACGCTTGGTCGGCCCGGCGGCGTCAGACCTGAATGCGATAGGCGGCGAGGCGTTCGAAATAGGGGCGGGCCTCGTCGGCGATCGCTTTCAACCGGTCGTCCAGGTCGTCGTAGCCGGCTTCCGGCATCGGCGGCGCGAAACCGGTCGAGGCCTCGACAGAGCCGTACCAGTGCGCGGCCCATACGCCATCGGTGTTGCGCCGGCCTGCCGGCCAGGCGAGCATCTCCTCCCGAAACGGGATACCGAGGGTCCCGCACAGGGCGGTGAGGGCTGCGCGCGGGTTTTCCAGCACATCGCGGCCGAGGATGACCGGCGGCGCCTTGCCGGTGCGCTCGGCGATGCGCTCGAACATGGTTGCCTGCTCGACGAAGCCGATATCGGAGAGCCCTACCTCCGCATGCTTGATGCTGTAGGAGGCAAGCACCGCTTCCGGCGAGCGGATCAGGAACGCGTGGCGCAGGGGATCGAGCCATTCGTCGCCGATATCGACCACCATGTGGTGGGGCATCTGCTTCTGGTAGAAGACCGTGCGCCCGGCGGGCAGCGGCGCCAGCAGGCTGTCGATGATCTTCTGCCAGTCGGTCTCGTGGGCGGCGAGGATTTCCTCGCGCATCGGATGGTTCAGACCGGTTTCGGCGAGATAGGCGCCATAGAACGGCTCGTCGACGACGATGGCGTCGGGGCGGTTCTCGAAGGAGCGCATCATCGCGGTCGAGATGTTGCGCGGTCCGGACCACATGGCGATGCGGATGGCGTCGTCGCTCATTTGTCTGTCTCCGCTGTCCTATTCGGTTTTTGCCCTGAGCCTGTCGAGGCGCAGGCGGTGGCGTGGATCGGTCAGGCGCAATGCCGTCGCGTAGACCGCGCCGAGCACGCCGAGGCCCGTCGAGCCGGCGATCAGAAACATCACCAGAAGCTGGTATTTGACGGCTTCGGTCGGTGCGACGCCGGACAGGATCTGGCCGGTCATCATGCCGGGCAGGGAGACCACACCTGTCGCCGACATGGCGTTGATGATCGGCATCATGCCGGTCGACAGGGCGCGGCGGATGAACGGGCGCATCGCCTGCCAGCGGGTGGCGCCGAGGCAGAGATTGGCCTCGATGGCGGCGCGTTCGCGGCGGGCCTGCGCGGTCAGTGTGTCGAGGCCGAGCGCGATGCCGGTCATGCCATTGCCGAGGATCATGCCGAACAGCGGCAGCGCGTAGCGCGGTGCGTACCAGGGATCTTCCCCGATCTGAACGACGAGGCCGAAGATGGTGACGAGCGAGCCGGCGATCAGAATGCTGGTGGTGCCGATGCCGTATCCCCAGCTGCCGGACAGAGGCGTTTCCTGCCGCGCGAGGATTTCGCGCCCGGCGACCAGCGCCATGAACAACGCCGCCGCCGCCGTTAGCCAGGGCGAGGAAATCTCAAAGAGGGTTTTCAGTACGAGGCCGACGAGGACGAGCTGAACGGTCATACGCGCCGCCGCAAGCAGCAGGCGGCGGGCGAGCCCGAGCTCCAGCGCGATCGAGAGCGCGGCATTGAGGATCACGAGACCGGCGGCAATCGCCACGTCGACATAGGTGAGCGGGAGATAGGTGCTGTCCATCAGGCCGTCTCCGCGCTTGCCTGGTCGCCGTTCTGTCGGCACAGCTTGTCGCCCTCGACGCGCCAGATCTGCGAGGCGAGGCGCGTCGCCTGATCCGGGCTGTGGGTGACGATGACGATGGCCGTGCCTTCGTCGGCGAGCGATTGCAGCAGCCTTTCGACCTTGCCGGCATTTTCGGGATCAAGTGCTGCGGTCGGCTCATCGAGCAGCAGCACCGGTGGCCGGCCGGCGAGCATGCGGGCGAGCGCGAGGCGCTGCTTTTCGCCGGTCGAGAGCCGCGTCAGTTCCCAGGAAAACGCCTCTTCTTTCAGGCCGAGAGCCTCAAGGAACGGAAGTGTGGCTTCCTTGTCGGCGAAGTGGGTGCCGACCGTATCCGCCCACCAGCCGCTTTCCGCTGCCAGATAGCCGACCTTCCGTCGCCATTCAGGCGCGGGACAGTCGGCGCGGCTGTCGCCATTGAGCGTGATATCTCCCTCGTTCGGATCGAGATCGACAATGGCGCGCAGGATGAGGCTCTTGCCGGAGCCCGACGGCCCCATGATCGCGACGCATTCGCCGGCTTCCACGTCGAGCGCGGGGACGGTCAGCAGCTTGGTCCTGAGGTCGCGGATCGAGAGCATGGCGTCAGCGGCCGCGTGCCTCGCGCCGCGCGAGGTCCTTGTAGAGCGCGCGCAGCTGGCGGGTCACCGGCCCTGTTGCATCGTCCGCGTCGGTGCGCTCGCCGATCGTGCGGCCATCGACCTCGACGACCGGGGCGAGCCCAGCGAAAGTGCCGGTGACGAAGGCTTCGTCCGCACCATAGACGTCGAACAGGGTGAAGCGCTTCTCATAGACCGGGATGCCGGCCTCGCGACAGACGCGGATGACGTTGCCGCGCGTGATACCGCCGAGACAGTAGACGCCGTCCGAGGTCCACACCTCGCCGTTCTTGACGATGAAGAAATGGGTTGAATTGCAGGTCGCGACGCAGCCGTCGGGGTCGAGCATCAGCGCTTCGTCGGCGCCGGCCTTGGTCGCCTGGATGCAGGCGAGAATGCAGTTCAGCTTCGAATGCGAATTGAGTTTCTGGTCCTGCATGTCGGGCGCGGTGCGGCGCTGCGCGACGGTGTAGAGGCGCACGCCATTGGCTGTGACGCCGTCCGACGGGTTCTTGTATTCGGGGATGATGATGACGGTCGCCGCGCCGATCGTCACGCGGGGGTCCTGATAGGGCGTCGCCTTGACGCCACGCGTCACCATCAGGCGGATATGGACGCCGTCGCCGTCCATGCCGTTGGCGTCCAGACAGTCGAACAGGCGGGCGGCCATTTCCGCCTTTGTCAGGCCGATGTCGAAATCGAGCGCCTTTGCCCCCACATAGAGCCGGTCGAGATGATCATCGAGAAAGGCGATGCGGCCATCGACGACGCGCAGGCCCTCCCAGACACCGTCACCCAGGATGAAGCCCGAATCGAACACCGAGACGACGGCCTTGTCGCGCGGCACCAAATCGCCGTTGACGGAAATCAGGATATTCGCGTTGCGCGGATCGTCGGCGTATTCATGCGTTCCGGTCGACATGCGGGCGGCTCCTCGCTGGTCTGTCGTCTTTCGTTGTGTCACATGGCGGGCAAGGTCTGGCAAGATCATCGCAAGCGGAATCGGAGAGAGACGACATGCGCTTGGTGCTTCCCCTCTTGCTGCTGATTGCGGCGTTTTCGTTCGGCCTCGGGCTGACGCTGCCATTGGCGCGGTTCGAGAAGCTCTATTTCTTCGAGGAAACGCCGACGCTGCTGCAGATCGTTTCGGGGCTCGCGGAGGGTGACGACTGGGTTCTGGCGGTCGTCATCGGCGCCTTTTCAATCGTCTTTCCCGCCTTCAAGCTGGTGCTTCTGTTCTTCACAGCCTTCGGCAACGGGCGCGGACGCTCGCTCGGTGCGCTCGCCGCCGTCTCCAAATGGTCGATGATGGACGTGATGGTG
The DNA here is from genome assembly GCA_002869065.1 of Hyphomicrobiales bacterium. Taxonomy (NCBI): domain Bacteria; kingdom Pseudomonadati; phylum Pseudomonadota; class Alphaproteobacteria; order Hyphomicrobiales; species Hyphomicrobiales bacterium. The sequence goes on along the minus strand of PKTR01000007.1, from coordinate 16,700 downwards.
GTGGCGCTGGCGATCTTTGCCGCCAAGACGACGGGACTGGCCGCGGCCGTCACCCTGCCGGGCATCTGGTTCTACGCCGCCGCGACCTTGTGCTCGGCGATCGCCGCCGCGCTTCTCGGGGCGAAAAGGTAGGGGGAAGGCGCTTCCGAATAGAACGGAGCTCCATTCTGTCGATCACCTTTCCGCCGTCATGCCGGACTTGATCCGGCATCCGATGGCGTTTGCCGAGATCGGAAGCGGTGGTGAGTGGGGCAGAGTGCGTGCAGGAGCCTCTCCCCGCATACCATGCTGAGAGGGGCAATAGGCCCCGGATCACGTCCGGGGTGACGGGGAGGGCACGGCGCGAAGGCAGTGCGCACCAACTGGCTCCGGACTGAAAACCTTCCCCTCAGCGGATGGCCTTCACCACGTCGGAATCGGGGAAGCAGGTCGCAGCGCGGCCGTTTTTCTCCTGCCAGGCGCCGATCGAACGGCGGGTCTTGAAGCCGACCAGCCCGTCGGCGCCGCCGACGTCGTAGCCTTTCTTGATCAGCCGTTTCTGCATGACCTGCACGTCGGCGCGGCGGAAGCGGCCGCTGACCGGTTTCCAGTCCGTGACGAAGGGTTTGTCGCCATAGAAACGGTCGGCGAGGTGGCCGATGAAGAGGGCGTAAAGGTCTGATTCGTTGTAATATTTCAGCGTGTAGAAATTCTGCGTGGCGATGAAGGCGGGGCCGGCGCGACCGGCCGGCATCAACAGGAAACCGGTTTTTCCGAGCTCGCCCGACGGGAACTTTCGCCCGGCAACGCGGGTAACGCCGCGCGCCGCCCAGTCGGCAACCGTCATGCCGAGATCCGGGCCTTCGAGCGAGCAGGAGACGGAGGTCGGGATGACCGCTTCGAAACCCCAGTCGCGGCCCGGCTGCCAGCCATGGGCGCGCAGGTAGTTGGCGATGGAGGCAAGCGTATCGGGCACCGAGGTCCAGATGTTGCGCCGGCCGTCGCCGTCGAAGTCGACCGCGTAGAGCAGGAACTTCGAGGGCAGGAATTGCGGCTGGCCGAGCGCGCCGGCCCAGGAGCTTTTCAGCTGGGCGTGGCCGATATGCTCTTCCTCGAGGATCTGCAGCGCGGCGATCAGCTCGGGGTAAAAGTACTTCTTGCGGGCGCCCATGAAGCCGAGGGTGGCGAGCGATTCGACCGCGTCATAGGGGATTTTCGCGCCGCCATAGCCTGACTCGCGGCCCCAGATGGCGACGATGATGCGGCGTGGCACGCCGTAGCGCTTTTCGATCGCCGTCAGCGTCGTGTCCCATTTCTGCATGCGGGCACGACCGGCGCTGGCAAGGCCAGAGAGCCGCTTCTGGCTGAAATAGGGGGCCGGGCTGCCGAACTCTGCCTGCCCGCCGCCGCTCGGCTTCGGCTTCGAGCCAGGAGGCGCGAGGTCCGGCAGTTTCCAGTTCAGCCGAATATCGCCGACGGCTTTCTGGAAGGTCGCGCGCGAGACGCCCTTGGCCTTTGCATCCGGCCAGACCTCTCGCTCCAACCAGGTGCGGAAATCGCGTTCGACCGCGTCGCGCGAGGCGGCATTAGCGGGCGCAGCGAAGGTGAGCGCGGCGAGCGCGATGCCGAGAATTGCGGCGAGGCGGATCTGGAAAGGAAGATGGTTCAACACGCGGCAGGCTCCTGAAAGGGGCGAGTCGCGGAAGTGTATCACGGCTTGTGGCGGTTCTCAGGCGCCCATCCAGGCGGTCAGCGCGTCGACTGTCACGATGTCACCGGGGAACGCCTTGCCGGCGATGTGGCGGCAGGGGGCGCCGGGTTCGCCGAGATCGGATAGCACTGTCGTTGCGGCGCTGAAATCGTCATGGTCGGTGTAGAGCGATGGCGTCGCGATCACCGGAAGGCCGGCACTACGGGCGGCGGTCACGCCGATATGGGAATCCTCGAGCGCGACGCAGTCGGTGGCGGCAAGGCCAAGGGTCGACAGCGCGAGCAGGTAGATATCGGGAGCGGGTTTCTTCGCTTCGACACGGTCGCCGGTGGCAATCGCGGAGAACCGGTCGAGCGCGCCGGGGCCGAGAATCGGCGTGAACAACGCTTCGAGCGAGGGCCGGGTCATGGTGGTCGCGATGGCGATCGGAATGCCATGAGTTCGCGCCTCGGCCATCAGCCGCATGACGCCGGGGCGTAGCGCGATGGCGCCGGCGGCGGCCAGATCACGGAAGTGGCGGGTCTTGACCGCGTGCAGGTCATCGACCTGCGGGGAAATCGCCGCGATCCGCTCTGGTTCGTGTTTGCTGAGATAGTGGCGGATGCGCTCCTTGCCGCCGGCAACGGCCAGCAGCGAGCGGTACATCTTCTGGTCCCAGACAATGTCGATGTTGAAATCGGCGAAGGCCTGATTGAAGGCGCGGCGATGCGCGTCCTCGGTCTCGGCAATGGTGCCGTCGACATCGAAGAGGAGGGCAGCCGGGCGGCTGACGTTTGTCGGCATGGCCGCCCGACGCTCCCCCGACGCCTTATCGAACAGCGGCTTCCGCGCCAGCGCGGATCGCTTCGATATTGGCGCGATAGTGATCTTCGGTGCCACCCTTGAAGACGGCGGAGCCGGCGACGAGCGCGTTGGCACCGGCAGCAGCGACCTCGGCGACGGTTGCCGGCGAAACGCCGCCATCAACCTCGATGTCGATCGGGCGGTCGCCGATCATCTGCTTGATGCGGCGGATCTTTTCGACCACCGACGGGATGAAGGCCTGGCCGCCGAAGCCCGGGTTGACGCTCATCACCAGAATGAGGTCGAGGCGGTCGAGGACGTATTCGATGACGTTCTCGGGCGTCGAAGGGTTGAGCGATACGCCGGCCTTCTTGCCGAGCCCGCGGATGACCTGCAGCGAGCGGTCGAGATGCGGACCGGCTTCGGCATGCACGGTGATGATGTCCGAGCCGGCTTTGGCAAAAGCCTCGAGATAGGGATCGGCCGGGGCGATCATGAGGTGGACGTCCATCACCTTGTCGGTGTGCGGGCGCAGCGCCTTCACGACGTCGGGACCAATGGTGATGTTGGGTACGTAGTGGCCGTCCATGACGTCGACATGGACCCAGTCGCAGCCGGCGCGGTCGATGGCCGCGACTTCTTCGCCAAGGCGGGCGAAATCGGCCGACAGGATGGACGGAGCGATCTTGAATGCGCTGGTCATGGGGTCACCTCCCGATCGTCGCCCTTAAAACCTGTCGGTGTGGCAGGTCGGCGGGCGCGAAACATCATTTTCTCTTCCGCGCCCGGGGAATCGGACGCAGCCCGGTTCTTTGACCGTCGCGTCCCGGCCCGAAGGCCGGGACACTCAGTTTGCGTAAAGCCTTATTCGGCGGCCGCGGCGACGCCGATCTTCGGGTCGAGCTCGCCGGCAGCGTAGCGCTTGGCCATCTGCGACAGCGGGATGACCTTGATCTTGGAGGCCATGCCCGCGGCGCCGAACTGCTCGTAGCGTTCGTGGCACAGCTTCTGCATGGCTTCGAGAGCCGGCTTCAGATATTTGCGCGGGTCGAACTCGGCCTTGTTCTGGGTCAGAACGCGGCGCACCTGGCCGGTGATGGCGAGGCGGCAATCGGTGTCGATGTTGACATTGCGCACGCCGTACTTGATGCCGACCTGCACTTCCTCGACCGGCACGCCCCAGGTCTGCGGCATGTCGCCGCCGAACTCGTTGACGATGTCCTGCAGGTCCTGCGGAACGGCCGACGAGCCGTGCATGACGAGGTGGATGTCTGGCAGCTTCTGGTTGATTTCCTTGATCACGTTCATGGCAAGGATATCGCCGTCCGGTTGGCGGGTGAACTTGTAGGCGCCGTGCGAGGTGCCCATGGCAATCGCCAGCGCGTCGACCTTGGTCTTGGCGACGAAGTCGACGGCCTGATCCGGGTCGGTCAGGAGCTGATCGTGGCTCAACTTGCCTTCGAAGCCGTGGCCGTCTTCCTTCTCGCCTTCGCCGGTTTCCAGCGAGCCGAGAACGCCGAGTTCGCCTTCGACCGAAGCGCCGACCCAGTGGGCCATGTCAGCGACGCGCTTGGTGATGTCGACGTTGTATTCGTAGGACGCCGGGGTCTTGGCGTCGGCCTCGAGCGAGCCGTCCATCATCACCGAGGTGAAGCCGTGCTGGATGGCGGTGAGGCAGGTCGATTCGGAGTTGCCGTGGTCCTGATGCACGCAGATCGGGATTTCCGGATAGATCATCTCGGCCGCCTCGATCATCTTGGCGAGCATGATGTCGTTGGCGTAGGAGCGGGCGCCGCGCGACGCCTGCAGGATGACCGGCGCGTCGGTCGCGCGGGCGGCCTCCATGATCGCGATCACCTGTTCCATGTTGTTGACGTTGAACGCCGGCATGCCATAGCCGAATTCGGCAGCATGATCCAAAAGCTGGCGGAGCGAAATGCGAGCCATCGCTACTCTCCCTTTGTCGGTTACGGGGCGGCCGCCCCATCGGGTCCATATCTATCGCCTGAAACGCATCCGTCCAATCCGGGACGGTACGGGTTTTGGCGAATTTATTCCGTGCCGGCCGTTTCGCGTTGGCCGGCGGCGGAGCGCCGTGGGGCGTTCCGCATGTCGCAGACGGACTTAGCCGAGAAGCTTGCGGGCTTCGCCGGCAACGGCTTCCGCCGTGATGCCGAAGTGCTCGTAGAGCTGGCCGGCCGGAGCCGAGGCGCCGAAGCCGTTCATGCCGACGAAGGCACCCTCGCAGCCGAGAACACGATCCCAGCCCTGGCGAATGGCGGCCTCGACGCCGACACGCGGCGCGGTGCCGAGAACGGCATCCTGATACGCCTGATCCTGGGCGTAGAACAGTTCGAAGCAGGGCATCGAGACGACGGCGGCCTTGACGCCTTCCTTGGCGAGCAGCTCGGAGGCGGCAAGCGCCAGAGCGACTTCGGAGCCGGTGGCGATCAGCGTGACGTCGCGGTTTTCGGCGTCCTTGAGGACGTAGCCGCCCTTCTGCGTCAGGTTCTCGTCGGTCGGCGCGGCGCGCAGCGTCGGTAGACCCTGACGGGAGAGTGCCAGTAGCGACGGAGTGCCGTCGGCATGCAGCGCTGCCTGCCAGGCTTCCGCGGTCTCAACCGCGTCCGCCGGGCGGAAGACGTTGAGGTTCGGAATCGCGCGCAGGCTGGCCAGATGCTCGACCGGCTGGTGGGTCGGGCCGTCTTCGCCAAGACCGATCGAGTCGTGGGTGAAGACGTAGATGACCCTCTGGTTCATCAGCGCGGCAAGGCGGATCGCCGGACGGCAGTAGTCGGCAAAGACCAGGAAAGTGCCGCCGTAGGGCACCATGCCGCCATGCAGTGCGATGCCGTTCATGGCCGCTGCCATGCCGTGTTCGCGGATGCCGTAGTGGATGTAGTTGCCGGAGAAATCGCTCGGCGTGACCGACGGCTGGCCCTTGACCACGGTCAGGTTCGAATGGGTCAGGTCGGCGGAGCCGCCAACGATGTTGGCCATTGCCGGCACCAGCACTTCCAGCGTCTTCTGCGACGACTGACGGGTGGCCAGCTTCGGTGCTTCGGTGGCGAACTTGGCGCGCAGTTCGATGAGCGCATCGTCGGCCGTGCCCGGGATCTTGCCGGCCATGGCATCTTCGAATGCGGTGCGCTGGTCAGCCGACATGGCGGCGACGCGATCGCTCCAGGCGGCATGATCTTCGGCACTGGCGGCGCCGGCAGCGAGCCAGGCATCGCGCACGTCGGCCGGGATTTTGAACGGGCCATGCGGCCAGCCGAGGGCCTCGCGGGTGGCGACGATTTCGTCGTCGCCGAGCGGTGCGCCATGCGTGGCAGCGGTGCCCTGCTTGTTCGGCGAGCCGTAGCCGATGACCGTCTTGCAGGCGATCAGCGAGGGCTTGTCGCTCATCTGCTCTGCGGCGATCGCGGCTTCGATGGCCTCGGCGTCATGGCCGTCGACCGCGCGCACGGACCAGCCGGCGGCTTCGAAGCGCTTCATCTGATCCATCGAGGTCGACAGCGAGGTCGCGCCGTCGATCGAGATCGAGTTGTCGTCCCACAGCACGACGAGCTTGCCGAGACCGAGGTGGCCGGCAAGGTCGATCGCCTCGTGGCTGATGCCTTCCATCAGGCAACCGTCGCCGGCGATCACATAGGTGTGGTGGTCGACGATGTCGTTGCCGTAGCGCGCGGCGAGCATCTTTTCGGCAATTGCCATGCCGACGGCGGTGGCAATGCCCTGGCCGAGCGGGCCGGTGGTGGTTTCGATGCCGGCGCCGTGGCCGAATTCCGGGTGGCCGGCGGTCTTGGCGCCGAGCTGACGGAAGTTCTGCAGTTCCTCGAGGGTGAAGTCCTCATAACCGGTCAGGTGCAGGAGACCGTAGAGCAGCATCGAGCCGTGGCCGGCGGACAGCACGAAGCGGTCGCGGTCGGCCCAGTTCGGCGCCTTCGGATCGAACTTCATGAACTTGGTGAACAGCACGGTGGCGACGTCGGCCATGCCCATCGGCATGCCCGGATGGCCCGAATTGGCCTTCTGCACGGCGTCAAAGGCGAGTGCGCGCAGGGCGTTGGCCATGGTGCGCTGGTCGACGGCGGTGCCGGCGGCGCCTTCGCTTGCAGGCGCGCGGACATAGCTTTCGGTGAAGGTCTTCATTGCGGTTTCGCTCCCTCGAGAATCAGGCTGCGCGGCGGCGGCGTTCGACGAGTTTCAGAATAAGCGGCGTCAGAATGAGCTGCATGGCGAGATCCAGCTTGCCGCCGGGGATGACGATCGAGTTGGCACGCGACATGTAGCTGTCGTGGATCATCGACAGGAGGTAGGAGAAATCAATACCGCGCGGGTCTTTAAAGCGGATAACCACAATTGATTCATCGGCGGTGGGGATCCAGCGGGCGACGAACGGGTTGGAGGTGTCGACTGTCGGAACGCGCTGGAAGTTGATGTCGGTCTCGGTGAACTGCGGGCAGATGTAGTTCACGTAGTCGTGCATGCGGCGCAGGATGGTGTCGGTGACGGCTTCGGTGGTGTAGCCGCGGGCCGCCTTGTCGCGGTGGATCTTCTGGATCCACTCGAGATTGATCACCGGCACGACGCCGATCTTGAGGTCGCTGTGCTCGGCGACATTGGCATTGTCGGTGATGACGGCGCCGTGCATGCCTTCGTAGAACAGCAGGTCGGTGTTCTCGGGCAGCGGCGTCCAGTCGGTGAAGTGTCCCGGGGGCACGCCGTACAGGTCGGCTTCGCGGTCGTCATGGACGTAGTGGCGGGTTTCGCCGCCGCCGGTCTGCGCATAGGTGCGGAAGACTTCCGCCAGCTTCTGCAGCTCATTGGCCTCAGGGCCGAAATGGCTGAAGGTCTGGTCACCGGCCTCGGTGCGCGCCTGCATCTCGGCTTTCATGCCGGCACGATCGAAGCGATGGAACGCGTCGCCCTCGATATAGGCTGCGTCAATGCCTTCGCGGCGGAAGATCTGCTCGAAGGTCGCCTTGACGGACGACGTTCCCGCGCCGGACGACCCGGTGATCGAAATGATCGGATGCTTGGTGGACATGGTTCCCGTCCCTCGAAGTTTCTCTACCCGGAATGCCTCCATGCCTTGTCGGTCTCGCGGAGGCGTTGATTATTCTGCTGCGACCGCCGCACATCGCGGCGCGGCGGCCGAAATCCAATGCGATGACCTCAGTCGCCGCTGCGCAGAAGGCCGCGATTGCCGAACAGCGGCGAGCGCTCTGCGATGGCATGCGGTTCCTTGTGGTAGCGCGTAACCAGATCGACCTTGTCGACGGAGCCGAAGACCAGCGGGCTGCGCTGGTGCAGTTCGGTCGGCTTCATCTCGAGAATGCGGTGCTCGCCGTCGGTCGCATGACCGCCGCCATGCTCGACGACGAAGGCAATCGGATTGCATTCGTAGACGAGGCGGAGGCGGCCGTCCTCATAGCCTTTGCGGCGGTCGCGCGGGTACAGGAAGATGCCGCCGCGAACCATGATGCGGTAGACCTCGGCCACCAGCGAGGCGACCCAGCGCATGTTGAAGTTGGCTTCGCGCGGGCCTTCGACGCCGGCAACGCAATCGTCGATATAGGTCCGGATCGGAGTTTCCCAGAACCGGTAGTTCGACGCGTTGATGGCGTATTCCTTCTTCTCGCGCGGAATGTCGACGCGGTCGTTGGTGATGAAGAATTTGCCGCTGTTGTGGTCGTGGGTGAACATCAGCGTGCCTTCGCCGAGGCTGATCACCAGCGCGGTCTGCGGACCGTAGACGATGAAGCCGGCGGCGAGGATCTCGGTGCCCGGCTGCAGCAGGTCGGTCAGCGGGCCGCGATCGGAATCGGGCTGCACCGGCAGGATCGAGAAGATGGTGCCGACGGAGACGTTGGTGTCGATGTTGGATGAGCCGTCGAGCGGGTCCATGGCGACGACCACTGTGCCGGTGTCGGGATGGATGGCGACGGGATCGTCGGCCTCTTCGGAGCCGAACCAGGCAACCGGCGTGTCGGCCAGCATTTCCAGCATCAGATCGTGTGAGCGCAGGTCGAGCGCCTTTTGCGCGTCGCCGCCGATGTTCTCGCCGAGCACTTCGGCAAGCGCACCGGCCAGCGGGCCGGCCGAAATCAGCTCGGAGATCGCGTGACCGCCGGCGGCAATGCCCTTGATCGTCTGCGCAATGCCCTTGCGCAATTCGTCAGCGCCTGCCCACTGGTCGAGATATTCTTTAAGGCTGACCATGCCTTCCATCTCATCGTCCTCCCGTCAACGCATGCCGGATCATGGAGGCCCGGCTAATACGTGCGTGCCGCTTGTCGCCAGACCATTCCCTGACGTTGCGTATATTTTATTCCTGCCTGAAATACGATGTGACGTATTGCAATCGCGACAGGAGGCGTCTTTTCGGCGCCATGCCGGCAGACCTTGACGACAGGTTCTGGGAAAGTAAATTTAATAAATGTGTTCTGCCTTTAAAAAAATGTGAAAACTATGCGTGGTCTCACACTCAAGCAATTGCGTGCTCTGCAGCAGGTCGTGCAGACCGGTACGATCACCGGCGCGGCGCGTGCTCTCTACGTTACGCCGCCTGCGGTGACGACGCAGATCCGGGTGCTCGAAACGGCGGCCGGACTGCCGCTGATCGAGCGTGTCGGCGACCGCTTCCAGCCGACGGAGGCCGGTCAGGCGCTGCTCGATGCAGCGGCGCGCATCGATGCGTCGCTTGATGAATGCGGCCATATTATCAGTGCATTACAAGGGCTCAGCGGCGGCCGTGTGACAGTCGGCGTGGTCAGCACGGCGAAATATTTCGCGCCGCACGCGCTCGGCGCCTTCAGCCGGGCGCATCCCGATATCGATGTGCGGCTCATCGTCGGCAACCGCGGCGAGATCCTGTCGGCGCTCGAAACGGATGCGGTCGACATCGCCGTGATGGGGCGTCCACCGGAGGGTCTGGAGGTCGAGCGGACGGTGCTTGGCGACCATCCGCACATCATTATCGCAGCGCCGGACCATCCACTGGCAAATCGTCGCAGCCTCGCGCTGAGCGACCTGGCCGATGAGACGTTTCTGGTGCGCGAGCCGGGTTCGGGCACGCGCATGCTGATGGAGCGGCGGCTGGCGGAAGCCGACATCCAGCCGCAGGTCGGCATGGAGATCGGTTCCAACGAGACGATCAAGCAGGCGGTGATGGCCGGGCTCGGGATTGCCTTCATTTCCGCGCACACGGTCGCCTATGAATTGTCGGATGCACGGCTGGCGGAACTCGACGTAACGGGCCTGCCGGTGGTGCGGCAGTGGTTCGTGGTCGAGCGCAAGAGCAAGAAGATGATGCCGGCGGCGGAAGCGCTACGCGACTTCGTGATCAAAGAGAGTGCGCGGTTTCTGCCGGATCGCCCGCAGCGATCTGCGGCGTAGCGGTGGTGGGTGCCGGCCGGGCCGCCTCGAAATACTCGGCTGTGAACCGGTAGGCGCGCAGGCTGTCCGACCAGTGGCTCGGCGGCAGGCCGGCCTTTGCTTTCAGGCGGGCGAGAAAACTGTCCGCCTCGGGCAGGCTTTTCCAGACACTCGGCAGGAACAGGGCCTTGCGGTCACCGTCCTCGATGACCAGCCCGTCGATGTCGGGGCGAAGCTGGGCGATCAGGTCGCGATCGCTTTCGAAGGTGATCGGCCGCAGATGCGACAGGATCGAAATGTCGATGTCGAGCCGGCTCAGTTCGTCCATGGTCAACGGCGAGAAGCGTCGATCCGCGAAACCGGCGCGGTAGGCATTGGCAATGACATCGTCGAGTAGCGGACGATGCGGGGCGACGCTGCCGATGCAGCCGCGCAGATGGCCACCGATGGTCAGCGTGACGAAGGTCGCGCGGATGGCGGCCAGTGCGGGCGACGACGGGGTCTCCGCGGGCAGGGCCGGCGGCTTGCCGGTGGCGATCGCTTCTTCCAGCGCCCGGTAGGCGGCATTTGCCAGCGTGGTGCGGTCGGCGGCGCAGAGATGTGCGTCGGCCGCGTATTCCATCGCGAATGCGCCGTAGCCGACGACCCGGTCGGGGGTGCCGGCCGTATCGGCGGAATTGCGCACGTCGAGCGCGGTGACGCGCAGGTCGCGCTTGCGGGCCTGCTTCAGCGCAGCCGCGATGCCGCGATAGCCGCAGGCATCGCGCCCGGTCAGCGACTCGCCCTTGAGCATTTCGATCTCGTGGCGCGTCTTGGTGTCGTGGGCGCGGGCGGTATTGACCTCATGGAAGTGGCTGAGGTCGGAAGAAATTACGATAAGCGTCTCCGGACCGCCCCAGATGATGTCGAGCGCCTGGGAGATCGCATCGGCGGTGGCGTTGCCGACGAGAATCGGCACCAGCGAGAAGGATTTCAGCACGGTCTGCAGGAACGGGATGTGAACCTCGAGACTGTGCTCGTTGGCATAGCCCTTGTCGCAGACATGGAAGCATTCGACGGCCTGCAGCTTGCGGATGCTCTGGCGATCGATCGGCACGGTGCCGAGCGGGGTTTCCCAGGCGTCGGCGCTGCTGGTCGCCAGGCCCTCGAAGGGGACATGATGGGCCGGACCGACAAGAACGACGCGCGAAATCGTGTCCGCGCTGTCTTCCAGAGTCCGGTACGCGGTGCCGGCGATCGGGCCGGAATAGATATAGCCCGCATGGGGCGCGACGATGATCTTCGGATGGCTGATCCCGATATCGGCAGCCGCCGCAAGATCGGCCTCGACCATGGTCGCGCAACGCTTGGTATCGTCGGGATAGAAGTACCCGGCGACCTGCGGTGCCCTCACAATCTGGATGTCGGTTTCGTTCGCCATAATCGTCAGCCTAGGCATGAAATGATGCCCAACCGGTAAAAAACCGAAAATCAGAATTTGTTTTTGGCCGGCTTTCTTTCTTGTTTTCCGCGCCGCCAGGTTCCAGTGTTGGGAAACAAGGAATTTCTCCCCATATATGGGGGGTGGAGGCACTGATTTCCACCGGACCGGTCCAGAGAAGAAGACCGCGGCGGGAGGTCCATCATGACAGAATTCGTGCAACTGGAGCCGTCGGAACGGGCCGGTGTGGTGCCGACCGACTATTGGCGCATGCTCGATGACGGGCGGGTGCAATGCGAGATGTGCCCGCGTTACTGCAAGCTCAAAGAGGGCGCGCGCGGGTTGTGCTTCGTGCGGGCGCGGCTCAACGATCAGATTGTTTTGACCACCTATGGCCGCTCGTCGGGCTTTTGCATCGACCCTGTCGAGAAGAAGCCGCTCAATCATTTCCTGCCGGGCACGGCGATCCTTTCGCTCGGCACGGCGGGTTGCAATCTCGCCTGCAATTTCTGCCAGAACCACGACACCACGCGCAGCCGTGAAATGGACCGCATGCAGTCGATGGCGACGCCGGAGACGGTCGCGCGGGCGGCAAAGGAACTTGGCTGCCGCTCTGTCGCCTTCACCTACAACGACCCGATCATCTTCTTTGAATATGCCCGCGATATCGTGGCGGCCTGCCACGAGGCCAACATCAAAACGGTGGCGGTGACGTCCGGCTATCTGACGGATGAGTCACGGCCGGATTTCTTCTCGGTGATGGATGCCGCGAATGTGGATTTGAAAGGCTTCACGGAAGAATTCTACCGCATGCACACCAAGAGCGAGCTGCAGCCGGTGCTCGATACGCTCAGCTATGTGCACCACGAGACCGATGTCTGGCTCGAAATAACCACGCTGCTCATTCCCGGCCTCAACGACTCCGACGAGGAACTCGACGTCATGACGCGGTGGGTGGTGAAGGAGCTTGGGCCCGACGTGCCGCTGCACTTCTCCGCCTTCCATCCCGACTACCGCATGCGCGACATTCCGCCGACGCCGTTCGCGACGCTGGCGCGGGCGCGGCGGATCGCGCTGAAGAACGGCGTTCATCACGCCTATACCGGCAATGTCCGCGATGTCGGACGCCAGTCTACCTATTGTCCGCATTGCGGCGAACGGCTGATCGAGCGCGACGGCTATACGATCGGCGCCTATCGCATGGGCGAGGGCGGCGTCTGTCCGCAATGCGGCACGACGGTTGCCGGGGTGTTCGAAGCCGAGCCGGGAACATGGGGGTCGCGGCGCCGGCCGGTCGATCTCGCGGCGTTTGCGGACGCCGGGTGACGGTGGCCGCCGAAGACTCCCCGGTACCTGAATTCAAGCCTCCGGCGGACCATCCGGGAGGCAAGTGATGCCGCGTTTTTTCAGAAACTCGTGTGTCTCGGCGGCACTTTTTGCGGCGGCTTTTTCGAGCCAGGTAGCAAAGGCGCGTACACTTGCGCGCGGTTCACGGCGGCGGGTGGTGAGGCAATAGGTGCCAAGATGGACCGCGATGGTACCGGGGACGGGATGAAGTAGGCCATTGTGCAAGGCGTCGAGCGCGAGCGGCACCGTGACGAGTGCGATGCCGAGCCCGGCGATGACAGCCTCGGTCGCGGCGTTGTCAGTGTCGAGGCGGTGGGCCGCATCGAGCCGGTCGAAATCTGCACCCGCTGCCCGGCACCAGCTCCGCCAGTCCCAATCATCGGTCGTTGCGCTGACAATCGGGTGGCGCCGCCAGTCGTCGGCAGGATTTTGGGCGAGGGCTGCGTGCAGCGCGGGGCCACAGACCGGGATGCTGTGATCGGCGAATAGCGGCACATCGCCAGCGTGCCGATCCGGTTCGCGCCGGTAGCGCACTTCCACATCGGCTTCCATGTCCGGCGGCTCGGCAAGGCCGGTGTCGCGGGTGCTGAGGCGCAATTGCATGTTTGGATGACGCGCCCGCAGATCGCCGAGACGGGGGATGAGCCAGCGGGTGCCGAAGGTGATGCCGATGGCTGCGACCACCTCGTTCGTACCGCGCCGCGCGCGTCGGGCAGCAGCTGCCAGCGCCGCCAATGGCGGTGAGATATCGGCGAACAGTGCGGCACCCGCTTCGGTCAGCTCGATGGCGTTGTGGCTACGGCGGAACAGGTCGCTTTCCAGCCAGGCTTCGAGCGTCTGGATCTGGCGGCTGACGGCAGCGGGTGTGACGCCCAGCGCATCGGCGGCGTCCTTGATGCTGCCCAGCCGTGCTGCCGCCTCGAAGGCGCGCATTGCGCGCAGGGGCATGGTGGCCGCGACACTCGATGTGTTTTGCATAAGTTTTTCTCATCCAAGGGCGTGAAAAACGCGTTTGTGTACGGTCGCGGCCAGGGCTAGTCCAGCATTGGAAATGTCGGAGTCTTGGCGTGTGCGGAGTGCAGACTAGCAGAATGACAAAACCGAATTCTGAAAATTACCTCGCGGCGATCCTGTTCGTTGCCGGCAGCACGGCGTTATTCAGCTTCCAGTACGCGACGGGCAAGCTCACCGGCAATTTCTACTCGCCCTATCAGATCCTGTTTCTGCGCTATGTGAGCGGCTTTGCGGTGGTCTCGTTCCTGGTGGCCCTGCACGCCGTGCCGGTTCTTCGGGTTTCGCCCCGGCGTCTGGCGACCCACGCGGCGCGGGCGGCCTGCGGGTCGCTCGGCGGCGTCTGCACTATTCAGGCGACGGCGCTGATGCCGGTGGTGGATGCGTCTGCAATCGGGCTGACCGAAGGTTTCCTGACGGTGATCCTCGGCATCGTGTTTCTCGGCGAACTGGTGACCGCGCGCCACTGGCGGGCGATCGCGATCTGCGGCGCGGGCGCAGCTATCGTCGCCTTCGGCAATGGCGCCTTTGCCGGCGGGCCGGCTCTCGACAGGGCCTATCTTGCCGCCGCCGGGCTCGCTTTTCTCGGCGCCCTGCTGATTGCCTTCGAAAGTGTGCTGATCCGGCTGCTTTCACTCGCGGAACGGCCGCTCTCGGTGCTTTTTTTCGTCAATTTCTTCGGGATGCTGATCATGGCGGCGCCTGCACTCGCCAACTGGCAGGGCGGGTTGAGCGTGTCGGCTCTCGCCTTTCTCGCGCTCGGGCCGTTTGCCATCTTCGCGCAATATCTGACGATCCTCGGCTTCCGTCGGGCGCCGATCTCTGTTGTCGGGCCGGTAACCTATTCGTGGATCATTTTCGGCGGCTTCATCGGGCTGGTCTTCTTTGGCGAGATCCCGACCGGGGTCACGCTTGCCGGTTCGATCCTAATCGTCGCTGGCGGTGTTCTGCTCGCGCGGCTGCCGGCGGACAAAGCGAAGGCGGCCCAAGCTTGACGTGGAAGCAATGGTCGGAGCAGCCCGACGCCGCCTGATGCGACAATGCCGCCGGCGTTTTTCCCCATGGCCGACTTCGCATGCCGAAATTCCCGTGTATCCTTCGCGCGGGACACGACGTGGCCGGCATCTGCCGGTTGGCTATTCTGGAGGAGAAATGATGCGCAAGATTGTAGCGGCCGCAGTGGCGGCGTTGGTGCTGACTGTTCCGGCGGTTGCAGAGGACACTGCGGCGCTCGGCAAGGAAGGCAAGGCGGCGATCATGGAATTCGGCGGCGCGCTGAAGGGTGCGTTGAAGACGGCATTGAAGGAAGGCGGGCCGGTCAAGGCGATCAGCGTGTGCAATACCGAGGCGCCGGAAATCGCTGCCAAGGTTTCGGCAAGCTCCGGCTGGACCGTGGCGCGCTCGAGCCACAAGCTGCGCAATCCGAAGAACGCCCCCGATGCCTTCACGGCCGCGGCGATCGAGGATTTCCTCGCCCGTCAGGCCGGCGGCGAAAAGGCCGAGACCATGGCCAAGGCCGGGATCGTGGAAGAAGGCGGCAAGCGTGTCTTCCATCTGGTCAAGGCGATCCCGACCGGTGAAGTCTGTCTCGACTGTCACGGCGGCGCCGAGGTAAACGCGATGACCGAGGAAAAGCTCGCCGAGCTCTATCCGCAGGACAAGGCGCGTGGTTTCAGCGTCGGCGAAATGCGCGGCGTCTTCACGCTGACGAAGGTGCTCGACTGAGTCTTTTGGTGACGAAACAAGCGGTCCCGGCGTCGCCGGGATCGCATTAGCCCAAATTCAGTTAATCGATTTTCATTCAAATATTTCAGCTTGTTGATGCGTTTTCCCCCGCAGATTTCAGTGAGAGGGGGCGGGTTTCGTGCGCCAGATAGCTGCGCTGGCCCGGTTCTGACATCGGCGTGTTTCGTGACGCTTGGTCGCGGCGACACGAATCGATGGTAATGTTCTATTCGCACTTGCCGCTATTTCGCAGGCGCCAGCCGCCCTGGCGTCCGTATCTTCTTTTCGTGCGTTCCGAGAGTGAACGCGAGGGGGAACGGTATGACAGGACGGGTTTTTATTCCCAATGTCTTTTATGGGGTCGCGCTTGGCGCCGGCATTGCCGCTGCGTCGTGCGCGCCTGCTTTTGCAGCAACCGCCGATGCAAGCTCGATCGTCGCGGGGCTGACCAAGGCCGCGAATGCGTCGCCGATGCCGGGCGCGATGCTGGCCGAAATCATCAGGAACGATGCCGTGCGGGATCGTTATCCGGTTCTCGATCTGTCGGGGGTGTTCTTCCGCTCGGGATCCGATCGGCTGAACCGGCGCTCGCGCGATGCGCTGAAGGCGGCGTCGGATGCCATCAAGGCGATGCTTGCCAGGAATGCCGGTGAATTGTTTCTGATCGAGGGGCACACGGATGCGGCGGGGCCGGCGGCCTTCAACGAGGTGCTGTCGCAGCGTCGCGCGGAGCAGGTGCGGATTACGCTTATCCGGCAGTTCGGTGTGCCGGCGGCGGCTCTCCTTGCGGTTGGCTATGGCGAGCGCTTCCTCAAGGTGCCATCGAAACGCTCCGCGTCGGCAAACCGCCGGGTTTCGCTGCGGCGGATCACCGGTGCGCTTGTGAAACCGCCGATGCCGGCGAGTGCGCCCGGCTTCCTGTTCAGCAAGACCTTGCCGTTCGTGCCGCCGATGGCTCAGCCGCCTGCGTTTCTGCAGCAGCCGAAGCCGATGGCCGCTCCGGTGATGGCAAAGCCGGCGATGGCGCCGACGCCGTTTGACCTGACGCCGCGGGCGCTGCCGTTTACGCCGCCGATGGCTCAGCCGCCGGCGTTCCTGCAGCAGCCGAAGCCGATGGCCGCTCCTGTGATGGCAAAGCCTGTGATGGCGCCCAAGCCGTTTGATCTCACACCGCGTGCCCTGCCGTTCGTGCCGCCGATGGCCGAGCCGCCCGCCTTCCTGCAGCAGCCGAGGCCGATGGCGGCTCCGGCTATGGCGAAGCCGGCGATGGCACCAAAGCCGTTCGACCTGACGCCACGCGCCTTGCCTTTCGTGCCGCCGATGGCCCAGCCGCCCGCCTTT